>JASLHV010000517.1 GCA_030153205.1 Roseiarcus sp.
GCCGGCTATCAGGAGCTCTGACGGTTGCTATCGCGCGGCCGGCAGGCGGAGGATGACTTTCAGGCCCCCAAGTTCCGCGGCGGCGAGGCTGAGCGAGCCGCCGTAGAGTTCGGCTAACTCCCTCGCGATGGGGAGACCGAAACCGTAACCAGAGGCGCTCTCATCGACGCGTTGGCCTGGCCGCATGACTTCGGCCATCTGATCTTTGGAAAGGCCCGAACCGTCGTCACCAATAATCACCTCGATGAGCTGACCCTTGTCCACGGTTGTGACCTGGACCTTCCCGTGGCTCCATTTGCAAGCATTGTCGAGCAGATTGCCAAGCATCTCGTCGAGGTCTTGTGTCTCACAGGCAACCACAGCGTCCTCCGGCACGACGATCATGAATTCGAGATGCTTGTCGGCATAGAGTTTAGTGAACGCCGCGACGTGATCAGCGATCCGGGGGGCCAGCATGGACCGGGCGCGCTCTGGTCCGCCCTGCACCGCCGTCCGCGCGCGAGTCAAATGATGGCGGATGCGTCGATCCATCAGCGCCACCAGAGGAAGCAGCCGCCTTTCGTTGTCATGTCCAGGCTCTTCGAGAGCGAGCGCGAGTGTCGCGAGAGGTGTCTTCAATCCGTGCGCGAGATTGGCGACATGCCGGCGCGCACGCTCTAAATTGGCGGCATTCTGTTCCAACAGGGTATTTAACTCGGCGACGAGGGGGCGTACTTCGATCGGCTGCGCGCCCGTGACGCGTTCCGCTTGTCCCGCGCGGACCCGCTCCAACTCGGATCGCAGACGGGCGAGGGGCCGCAACCCCAGTCGCACCTGCAGCAAGACGGCGCCGATGAGGGCGACGGCCAGGAGGCCGAGCGTGACGGCAAGGGGCGTCAGAGCCTCACGCAGCGGCCCCGCAAGTGCGTGCAACGGGGCGCTGGCGGCAATGGTGAAAGTCCGCGACGCGACATGAACCCGTTGAACCCGCACCCGAAGCGGTTCATGCGATGGCCCTGTGCCGGCCAGGGTCACGGGCTTCGGGTGATCTTCCGAAACAGCTTCTGCAAGCGCAAAATCGTTTGAAAGCAGAGAGGTCGAGCGTAAGACGCGAGTTGGCGTCAGCACCTCCCAATACCAGCCTGAAAGAGGCCGCTCGAACGGCGGTCCGTCTACATTTCTTTCGAGTCGGAGCGTACCGTCCGCGTCGACCCGTAATGCGTCCGTGACACTGAGGATTTGTCCGTCGAGCCGCCCGTCGACTTGGCCTTGAATGAAGCGCCTTAACACGAAATCCATTACGACGCCGGTTATGAGCATCGCGATCAGGATAAGGGCCGAAGCGCTGAGAAGCAGCCGGCCTCCCAGTGATTTCGGCATGGCTTTCATGAGGCTGTGGCCGTCAGGCGATAGCCACGCCCGCGCGAGGTCTCGATGAGTTGATGTCCGATCTTGCGCCGCAGCCGTGCGATGATGACCTCAACAGAATTGGATTCGACCTCCGTTTCACCGTCATAAACGCGCTGAAAGAGATCGTTCCGCGAAACGACGTGTTCGGCGCGCAAAGCGAGACAGGAAAGAACGCGCCATTCCAGCGCCGTCAGGCGCAGCGGCATACCCTCGAGCGTAAAAGAGCCGAGTTGAGCGTCAAAGGTCAGTGGCCCGCAAACGATCTGCGGCGTTGCATGGCCCGCCGCGCGCCGGATCAGGGCGCGTAGGCGCAGGACAAGTTCCTCCATGCGGAACGGTTTGACGAGATAATCGTCTGCGCCGGCCTTGAAGCCTTCGACCTTATCAGACCAGCCGTCACGTGCGGTCAGGATCAAAACCGGCAGCCCGCGGCCGGCCGCTCGCCATGCCTTCAGGACGGCGACTCCTGTCACCTTCGGCAGGCCGAGATCGAGCACAGCGGCGTCGTAAGGCTCGGTGTCTCCGAAGTGCTGTCCGTCCTCGCCATTCATTGCAAGGTCGACCGCGAATTTTTCGGCCTTGAGCGCGCGCGCGACGGCGCTGGCCAGTTCGCGATCGTCTTCGACGAGGAGAATTCTCATGGGTTGGGTCGCCAGGCGCCGCAATCGTTAGGGCGTCAAGCTGAACTCAATCTGAACCGGAAGGTTCAGGCTGGGTTTGGCGCTGGCGGGATAGACCTCTGCCATGCCCGGAATTGAGGAGAGAAATATGTCAGAGCCGATCGCCACAACAGAAGCCCGCGGGTGGCGCAAACTGCTTACTTCGCGGCGGCCCTTCCGTCCGTTCGTCATGATTGCCGTCGTTCCTTTCATCGCCTTTGCAATGGGAGGCGGCTTGGTGGCGCTCACGGAGTTGCACCGCCCTTCAATGGTTTTAGCGCTCACGCCGGCCCCAGTCGCCGCTATGCGTGATGGGAGCCCGATCGCCGTGAAAGGCCAGGTTGCTGAAATCTTCGGCAACAAATTCATCCTTGAGGACGGAAGCGGCCGGGCGCTCGTCGAAACCGGTCCAGAGGGCGAAGGCGGCAATCTCGTCGCGCCTTCCGAGACTGTCACGGTGCAGGGCCGCTTCGAACGCGGGTTCGTTCATGCCGCCGCGATCTCTCACGCCGACGGACGAAGCGACATTCTTGGACCGATCGGGGCGCCTCCGCCTCCCGGAATGCTTTCGTGGGGCGGTCCGAACGGTTGGGCGCACCGAATTCTTTCCTTGCCTCGGGGCTGAAGGCATTCCCGTTGGCCGTGCGTCCTTGCGACACGAAAAGAGACCTCGAATGAAAGCCTTACTGATATCAAGCCTCGCTTTTGCAATTTCGGCTGGTGGCGCGTGGGCTGACACGCCGCCGCCGCCACCGCCACCGCCTGGGCCGCCCCCTGTGATGGGTGCTAAGGCCCCCTCTCTTCCGCCTAGCGTTCCCGAAGGCAGGGACGAAGGCGCTGTCGGTCCGCCGCCGCCGGAAGGCCGTCGCGGCCCTCCGCCCCCGCCTCCGTCCAAGGCAGCCCATTTTCGCATCGAGCGTGGCGACACGGTCGTCGACGTCAAATGCGACGACGATCAATCAACGAAAACATGTGGGGACTTTACGCTGCAATTGCTTGACCGGGTCGAGCTCTCGAAAAAGCCTTGAAACAACGAGGCCCGATAGCCTCGACGTATGATGTGAAGGATTTGGCATGTCCGAGTTTAATCAAACCACCCTTACCGGCGAAGTAACCGACGTCTTCGCGCACCGGTTCGTCGTCAGGACGGAAAGAGGAAAAGTACTAGCCGACCTTGGTCCCAAAGGCGGGCAGCAGATCACGGTTCTCGAAGGCGACCGGGTGACGATTTCCGGCGAGATGAAACACATGGAACTCAAGGTACATGCGATTCAGAAGGGGAGCGGCCCGGCGATCATTCTCGAACGGAAGAAGCCGCACCACCATCCGAACGAGCAAGAAGTCGCGGATCCGAAGCGGGCGGTAAAGACAGTGGAGCGAAACGGCTTTTCCGTTGTGGCCCCTCCGCGGCGCAAGCCGAAGCATTTCGAGATTCTCGGCCGGGACGCCGCCGGCGATTTCGTCGAGTTCCACGTCGAGCTCGGCGGCGCTCTGCGCAAAACACGTCCCGCGACGTACGACGATCCAAAATGGGCCGACGACATGCGGAACTATTCTTGAGCCTCGGGCATTCATGCGTCCGGGCCGAGGTGATCTGATGGAGCATAAACCGCATTCGGGGTCCAGCCGCCGGGGCGAGTCCGGCATCTGGCCTTTGCAATCCCTGAACTTCTTCATGGCTGACATGCAGGCCGGCATCGGCCCGTTTCTAGGCGTGTTCCTTCTGGCCCACGGCTGGCAAAGCGGCCTGATCGGCTCGGTAATGACGATCGGCGGTGTCGCCGGCATGCTGATGACCGCGCCGGCGGGCGCGCTGGTCGACGGTACGACCCGCAAGCGCAGCTACGTTATCGTGCTTGGGATATGCACCGTCCTGGCCTCCATGATCATTCTGCTTTCGCAGACTTTCTGGGTGGTGGCGGCGTCGCAAGTGGCGACCGCGATCGCGGGCGCTGCGATCGGCCCCGCCGTCAATGGCATAACGTTGGGTATGGTACGGCAGGCCGGGTTCAATGGTCAAAATGGACGCAATCAAGCCTTCAACCATGCCGGCAACATGGTCGG
>JASLHV010000007.1 GCA_030153205.1 Roseiarcus sp.
TTCGGCAATCTGCCGCCAAGCGTCAAGGCGGCGGTATTGTATGGCGCGGGTGACCATTTCTCCGCCGGCCTCGATCTCTCCGAACTCACCGAAAAGGACCTCGAAGGCGGCGTCGACCATTCCCGCATGTGGCACCGCGCCTTCGAAGCGATTGAATTCGGCCGCGTGCCAGTTGTCTCCGTCTTGCAGGGCGCTGTCGTCGGCGGCGGCTTGGAGCTTGCCTCGGCGACCCATGTGCGCGTCGCCGAACAATCCGCCTTCTATGGGCTTCCAGAGGGTCAGCGCGGTCTCTTCGTCGGCGGCGGCGGCTCGGTGCGGCTGCCGCGTCTCATCGGCGCCTCGCGGATGATGGAGATGATGCTGACCGGCCGGGTCTATCGCGCCGAAGAAGGCTATCAATTCGGCTTCTCGCATTATGTCGTCCCGGACGGTCAGGGTATGGCCAAAGGGGTCGAACTCGCCAAGGCCATCGCCGGCAACGCCGGCCGCACCAATTTCGCCTTGATACAAGCGCTGCCGCGTATCGCCGACGGTGACCGCGCCGCCGGTTATCTTATCGAAGCGCTGATGGCGGCGATCGCCCAGGACGACAAGGAGGCGAAATCGCGCATGCGCGACTTCCTCCAAAAGCGCGGCGCGAAAGTGGCGCCGAAGGCATAGCCTGCGCGAGAGAACGGGGAGGTTCCTCATGGCGAGCGCCCAAGGCGCGGTGAAGGCCGGCCTCGATCCGAAGACGGCGCCGGTGCGCCGCCTCGCCATCGGCTCCAATAAGGCGCATTTCGAGTCGCGCGAAGACGGCGCTATCCTGGTACGCCCGGTCGAAGCGCTCGGAGACTACCCCAAGACGCTGACGGAGCGCCTGGCGCATTTCGCCGCCACGGCGCCGGACCGTCTCTGGATGGCGGAGCGCGATACGTCGGGCGAATGGCGCAAAATCGCCTACGGCGAGGCGTTCCGGAACGCTAAGACGATCGGCGCCGGCCTGCTCCGGCGAGGCCTTTCCGCCGAACGGCCGGTGATGATCCTTTCAGGCAATGATCTCGAACATGCCCTGCTCGCGCTCGCCTGTCTTCATGTCGGCGTACCTTACGCGCCGATCTCGCCCGCCTATTCGACTGTCGCGACCGACCTTTCCAGACTCAACCATATTGCCGACGCGCTGACGCCCGGCCTCGTCTTCGCCAGCGACGGCGCGGCGTTTTCGCGCGCCTTCGAAGCCATCGCCTCTGATGACGCCGAAATCGTCGTGACGCGCAACCCGCCCGCTGATCGCGCCGTCACAGCCTTCACTGACCTCGTCGAGAGCGCGTCGGACGACGAGCAGGTTTCGCGCGCGCATCAAGCCATCAAAGCGAGCGACGTCGCCAAAATTCTTTTCACCTCCGGTTCGACCGCGCTCCCCAAAGGCGTCGTCAACAGCCATGGCATGTTGACCGCTAATCAGGAGATGCTGGCCAACTATTTCCGGTTCTTGAAGGAGGCGCCGCCTATCCTTCTCGACTGGCTCCCCTGGAGTCACACTTTCGGCGGCAACCACAATTTCGGCTTGACGATTTATAATGGCGGCTCCTTCTACATCGACGAAGGCCGGCCGACGCCGAAAGGGATCGAAGCGACGATCCGTAATTTACGCGAAATCGCCCCGACGGCTTATTTCAACGTGCCCAAGGGCTTTGAAGAACTGGCGCCGCGTTTGCGCGCCGACCGCGCTCTTAGCCGCACTTTCTTTTCTAAGCTCAATATGTACTTTTTCGCCGGCGCCGGGCTCGCGCAGCATGTCTGGGACGAACTCGATGCCGCGGCGGTGGAGACGCTCGGCGAGCGCGTGCCGATGATGACGGGGCTCGGCTCGACCGAGACCGGGCCCTTCGCCCTGGCTTGCGCGCCGGAACATTGCCAATCCGGCTATCTCGGCCTGCCGGTTCCAGGCGTCGAACTGAAGCTCGCGCCGATCGATGGCAAGCTCGAGGCGCGCGTTCGCGGTCCGGCCATTACGCCCGGCTATTGGCGCGATGCGTCAGCTACCGCCAAGGCCTTCGACGATGAAGGCTGGTTTCGAATGGGTGACGCGCTGAAATTCATCGACGAGAATGATCGCGCCAAAGGGTTCAAGTTCGATGGACGCATCGCCGAGGATTTCAAACTGTCGACCGGCACATGGGTCAGCGTCGGACCACTGCGCGCGAGGATCATCGCGCATTTCGCGCCGTTCTTTCGCGACGTCGTCATCGCCGGCCTCAATCGAGACGATATCGCCATCCTCGCCTTTCCCGATATCGACGGCTGCCGCGCTTTTTGTGGCGAGAGGGAAATCGCGGAGATCCTTGCTCATCCTCCCCTTATCGAGGAAATGCGCCGCCGGTTGAAAACACTGGCGGGCGCCGCAACGGGATCCTCCAATCGCGTCGCGCGGATCCTTCTTCTCGAAGAGCCGCCGTCTCTCGATCGCGGCGAGATCACCGACAAAGGTTCGATCAATCAGCGCGCCGTGTTGAGCGCTCGCGCCTCATTGGTCGAAGAGCTTTATGCGCGCCCCCTGTCGCCGCGCCTTATCTCAATCGACAAGACTTACAATCATGGCGCATGAACATCCCGGCGTCTGCTCGACCTGGAGCGACGCCTATCTCGTCGGCGGCGCGCGCACGCCTTTCGCCGATCTCAACGGCGCCTTGTCTCTTGTCTCGCCGATCGATCTCGGGATCAAGGCGGCGCGGGCGGCGTTGGAAAAAACCCGCGTTCCGGCAAAAGACATCGGCACGGTCATCGCTGGTTCGATGGCTCAGGCGAGCTTCGACGCTTACATGATCCCCCGCCATATCGGCCTTTACGCCGGCGTGCCGGAACATATTCCCGCCCATCTCGTCCAGCGGATTTGTGGCACCGGCATTGAAGCCATCTCGCAGGCTTGCGACGCGATCGAATATAAGCATCTCTCTGCCGCGCTCTGCGTCGGCGCCGAGTCGATGAGCCGCAATCCCGTCGCCGCCTACACGCATCGCGGCGGTTTCCGCATGGGCAAGGTCGAGTTCAAAGACTTTCTCTGGGAAGCTTTGCTGGACACGTCTTGCGACGTGACCATGGGCGGCACGGCAGAGAACCTCGCACAAAAGTACCAGATCAGCCGCGCCGACGTCGACGCCTATGCTGAACGTTCTTTCGATCGCGCTTTGAGCGCTCGCGCCGACGGTTTCTTCACCGATGAGATCGTTCCGGTCTTATCTGAGAAGTTCCAAAGCGAAGGCCGCAAGGATCGCGGCATTGCGCTCGACCGCAGGATCGCGAGTCTCGACGAGGACACCCACCCGCGGCCAACGAGCC
>JASLHV010000036.1 GCA_030153205.1 Roseiarcus sp.
GGCGCGCATAATGGTCAGAACGCCGCATTCGCTTGCGCCGTCGCGCGAGCTCTTGGCGTATCCACGGCAAATATGCAGCGCGGCTTGAATACTTTCCCAGGACTCGCCCATCGCATGGAGCAAGTCGGACGGATCGGGCGAACGCTCTTCGTCAACGATTCAAAAGCGACCAACGCCGACGCGGCGGAAAAGGCGCTTCTCTCCTTTTCCGACATATTCTGGATCCTTGGCGGCAAGGCCAAGGAGGGCGGCATCGAGCCGCTGCGGCCGTTATTTTCGCATATCGCCAAGGCCTACCTCATCGGCGCGGCAAGCGACGCTTTTGCGGCGACGCTTAAAGGCCATGTTGAATTCGAACGCTGCGGCGCGCTCGACGTGGCGACGAAGGCCGCCGCGCGCGACGCGGGCGTCAGTCGAGCAAAAGAGCCGGTCGTGCTGCTCTCGCCGGCCTGCGCTTCCTACGACCAATTCGCCAATTTCGAGGCGCGGGGAGATCGTTTCCGCGCTTTGGTTCAAGAGCTTATCGCCGCGCAAGGGAGCGTCGAAGCTCATGTCTAACCGACGACATCCTCGTCTTACGTCAGGAGCAGGCCATGATGTCGCGCGCTGAACGCGGCCCGTTTGCCGACTGGTTCCGTACCGTCGATCGCTGGCTGCTTGGCTCCTTCGCCGCGCTGATGGTGATCGGTCTCGTGATGACGTTGGCGGCGAGCCCGGCCGTCGCCGAGCGGCTCAAGCTGCCAACCTTTCATTTCGTGAACCGCCAGGCCGAGCTCCTATTGCCTTCAGCTCTCCTGATGATCGCAACGTCGTTTCTGTCGCCGCGGCACGTACGTCGCGCGGCGCTGATTGTTTTCTTCGTCAGTTTGGCGCTGATTATCCTCGCGCTGCTTTTCGGCGTGGAAGTCAAGGGATCGAGGCGCTGGATCTTCGGCATCCAGCCTTCGGAATTTCTCAAGCCGGCGTTCACCATTCTGGCGGCTTGGGCCTTTTCGGAAGGCGCCGGCGGTCGCGCCAAAGCGGCCGGCGTCGCCATCGCCGTTCTTCTCCTTCCGCTCTCCATCGTTCCCTTGATCTTGCAACCGGATTTCGGTCAGACGATGCTGGTCTCGCTGATTTGGACGGCGCTCTTCTTCATGGCCGGGCTGCATTGGTTCTGGGTGGCGGGCGTCGGCGGCGTCGGCGCCGTCGGCGCGCTTCTCGCCTTCCGTTTTTCCCCGCACGTGCATGAGCGCGTGCTCCGCTTCATCGAGCCCGATTCTTCCGGCGGCCTCGTCGATACGTTTCAGGTCGATACGGCCTTGCAAAGCATACTTTCGGGCGGTTGGTGGGGACGAGGCCCGGGAGAAGGCGTCTACAAGCGCATCTTGCCCGACGCGCATACGGACTTCGTCTTTGCCGTGACCGGCGAAGAGTTCGGCATGATCGCTTGCCTCGCGCTGATTGCCTTTTTTGGCTTCATCGTTTTGAGAGGATTGTTGCTCGCCGCGCGTAACGAGGATCCCTTCTGCCGCTTCGCGGCGGCCGGTCTCGTCATCATGTTCGGCGTCCAAAGCTGGATCAACATGGCGGTCAATCTTCGCGCCATTCCTGCAAAGGGCATGACGTTGCCATTCATTTCGTACGGCGGTTCGTCGATCCTCGCCTTAGCTCTTGGCATGGGTTTCCTTGTCGCTTTGACCCGTAAACGTCCGCGCGCTGCGCTTACCGCGGCTCCGCTCGCGAGCCCGACTTGAGCGAGACGCGCGCGATCCTGATCGCGGCGGGCGGAACTGGCGGCCATCTCTTCCCGGCCCAGGCGCTCGCCTCTGCTCTGGCGGTACGAGGCGTCGCGGTCGAGCTTGCGACTGACGATCGCGCGCTCAAATACGGCGCTAATTTTCCAGCGCGGGCGATACACGCCATTCCTTCAGCGACGCCGACCGGCGCCGGCCTTGTATCGAAGGCGCGCGCCGCGCTCGTTCTCGGTCGCGGCGTCCTGGTCGCGCGCTCTTTGATCAAGAAGATCGCGCCGCTCGCGGTCGTCGGATTTGGCGGCTATCCCACCGTGCCGCCGCTTGTCGCCGCGTCCTGGCTCCGCTTGCCGACACTTTTGCACGAGCAAAACGCGGTGATGGGTCGCGCCAATCGCTTTCTCGCCCATCGCGTCGGCGCCATTGCGACCGGATTTCCGGCCCTTACGGGCGTTGATGAAAAAATCCGTGGCAAGACCCATTACACCGGCAATCCCGTGCGCCCGGCGGTCATCACCGCGGCCGCAACGCCCTTCCCGAATTTTGCCGACGGGCGGCTGCGCGTTCTGGTGACAGGAGGTTCGCAAGGCGCGCGGGTCATGGCCGATGTCGTGCCGGCGGCCCTGGCGCTGCTGACCGAGAGCGAGCGTCAACGTCTGAGCTTGACTCAGCAAGCGCGCGGCGAGGATAGACAGCGTGTCGCTGCGGCTTGCGCGCGCTTGAACTTTCCCGCCGAGGTCGCGGAATTTTTCCCTAACTTGCCCGATCGCATCGCTTCGTCACACCTGGTCATTGGCCGCGCCGGCGCTTCGACCGTCTCCGAACTCGCGGTGATCGGTCGTCCGTCGATCCTGGTCCCGTTTCCGCATGCCCTGGATCAGGATCAGGCCGCCAATGCCGCGACGCTTGCAGCGAGTGGAGCCGCGGAGGTCGTGCCGCAGAAGGAATTCACGCCTGAGCGCTTGGCGGCCTCGTTACGCAAGGCGCTTGTCGATCCCGCGCCCCTGGCCGCCGCCGCGGCTGCGGCGAAGATGGCCGGCGTTCCCGACGCCGCGGAAAGACTCGCCGATCTGGTCCTTGCAATTCCGAAGATCGAAGCGCGACACTGAAAGCGCGCCGCCGCTCCGTGACCCAACTGGACGGACGCTACGCGTCTCATTAGATTTTCATCCGGCCGTTAGAAGAGGCGTCTTTGTCCGAAACAGTTCAAAGGCAGGGGGCCTGCCTTATTGTCGGAGCGGGCGATGGTCTCGGCGCCGCGATTGCGCGGGCTTTCGCCCATGAAGGCCTGGCCGTCTGCATTAGCCGCCGCGCGCGCCATGTCGATCAGCTCGAAGTCGTCGCGCAATCGGTCCGCGCCGCCGGTGGCGAGGCGCATGCTTTCGGGCTCGACGCGCGCTCAGAAGAGGAAGTCGCCGCGCTTGTCGATCGCATCGAACGCGAGGTGGCCCCGTTGGAGGTCGTCGTCTTCAACATCGGCGCGAATGTTCGCTTTCCGGTCGTCGAGACGACGACGCGCGTCTATACCAAGGTTTGGGAAATGGCGGCGCTCTCCGGCTTTCTCGCCGGACGCGAGGCGGCGCGAGTGATGAGCCCACGCGGCCGAGGTACGATCCTATTTACCGGCGCCACCGCGAGCGTACGGGGCGGCTCGGGATTCTCGGGTTTTGCCGGCGCCAAACACGCTTTGCGCGCGCTCGCTCAGAGCATGGCGCGTGAATTGGGCCCGAAAGGGATTCACGTCGCCCATGTCGTGGTCGATGGCGCGATCGACGGCGCCTTCATCCGCTCGATTACGCCGGACGCGGAGGAGCGTCTCGCGCGCGATGAAATCCTTCGACCCGAAGAAATCGCCAAGAATTATGTCTGGCTGCATAAGCAGCATCGATCGGCCTGGACGCATGAAATGGATCTGCGGCCATGGGCGGAGAAATGGTGAGGGCTCGTGAGCAAGACGCTTGAATTCATCTTCGATTTCGGCAGTCCGAACGCTTATCTCGCCTATCGCGTTCTGCCGCCGATCCTCGCCCGGACCGGCGCCGAGCTCGTCATCAATCCTTGCCTGCTCGGCGGCGTTTTCAAGGCAACCGGGAATCAGTCGCCGATCACGGCCTTCGTCAACGTCAAGGGCAAGCTCGACTACGAAAATTTGGAAATCCGTCGCTTCGTTCAAAGGCACAGCTTGAACAAATTCCGGCTCAATCCCTATTTCCCCGTCAATACGCTCCTCGTCATGCGGGGGCTTATCGCTGCCGAGATGGCGGATGTAGCGCAGCCCTATATCGAGAGTGTACTCGCCGCCACGTGGGAGGATGGGCTCAAGATGGATGATCCCGCGGTCGTCGCCGAAACGCTTGGTAAGGCCAGTCTTGACGGCAAGGGGCTGGTCGCGCGAACGCAAGACGACGCGGTGAAGCAGAAGCTGGTCGCCAATACCCAAGCGGCCGTCGCCCGCGGCGTGTTCGGCATGCCGACGTTTTTCGTCGGCGACGAAATGTTTTTCGGCAAGGAGAGGCTGGGTCAGGTCGAGGAAGAGCTCTCGCGCGACGCCGCGTAAGGCGAGAGTACAAAGATCGCTGCGTCGGCGCCGCTCGTGCGCCAAGCTTGCTTCCCGCGCTTTGCGCCTTATCTGTCAGTCTGATTATCGCCGGAGCGTTCTCATCCATGACGCATTGGATAGTGCTTGCCGATCGAAGCGTGCTCAGCGTCTCCGGCGAGGACGCGACCTCCTTTTTGCACGGGCTGGTCACGAACGATGTCGAAAATGTCGAGGTTGGGCAGGCCCGCTTCGCCGCGCTGCTGTCCCCGCAAGGTAAAATCCTGTTCGACTTCTTCATTTACCGTGCGCCGGCCGCCACGGGAGCGGCGTTCTTCATCGATTGCCCGTCGAGCGTTGTCGCCGATCTTTCCAAACGGCTCGGCTTTTATCGCCTGCGCGCCAAAGTCGCGATCGCCAATGTCAGCGGTGAGAAGGCCGTGGCCGTCTCTTGGGGTGGCGAGCCTCCAAGCGTTGACGGCTTTGCCTTCGCCGATCCACGGGACGCGCGCCTTGGTTTTCGCGCCATCGTGCCGCGGAGCGTCGCCGAAGTGTTGGAGCCTTCTGATCCGGCGGCTTACGAGGCCCACCGTATCGCTACCGGTGCGCCGAAAGGCGGCGTCGATTTCCCCTATGGCGACGCCTTCCCTCATGACGTCAATATGGACCTCCTGGGCGGCGTCGATTTCGAGAAAGGCTGCTATGTCGGGCAGGAGGTCGTCTCGCGCATGCGCCATCGCGGCGGCGTGCGTAAGCGCATCGTCCGGGTGAGCCTGGCGGGCCCAGCGCCAGCGGTCGGCGCGCCGATTCGGTCGGGAGAGGCGACGATCGGCTCTCTCGGCTCCTCGGCGGGCCAGGAGGCTCTGGCGGCGATCCGCCTCGACCGGCTCGCGGACGCCGAGAGCGCTGGGCAAGCGCTGACCGCCGACGGGACCGGCCTCATGGTCGAAAAAGACGATAGGATTTTTAATTAAACTAAATCCTCTTCTGATCTTTAGTTGAAATAAAAAACAGCCGCGCCTAAATTAGTTCGATGAAGCTAAGCGATTGGCTGACGCGCCATAACATCAAGCGCACGGATTTCGCGCGCCGGATTGGCGTGTCGCCAGGCGCGATCACTCAGATCTGTAAGGACGAGGGCGCGTGGATTTCGCGTGAGACGGCGGAATTGATCTTCAGAGAAACCCGCGGCGCCGTCACGCCGAACGATTTTCTCGGCGCTTCCTTCGGCGCGAAACAGGAAAACGAAATGTCCAATTCGGTTACTCAGGCGGTCGAAGCCCTGGCGGCAGGCGAAATCATCGTCGTCACCGACGATGACGATCGCGAGAACGAAGGCGATCTCATCTGCGCGGCGACGCAGTGCACCACTGAGAAAATGGCTTTCATTATCCGCTACGGCTGCGGCATCGTCTGCGCGCCTTTAACCGGGCAGGAGGCCCAGCGCCTCCATCTCTCGCCGATGGTCGCGATGAACGAGGCGCCGCTCGGCACGGCCTTTACCGTTTCGGTGGACGTGAAACATGGCCTCACCACCGGCATTTCCGCCGAGCAGCGGGCCAATACGGCGCGCGCGCTCGCCAATCGCAATATGGGCGCGGGCGACTTCGCGCGGCCGGGCCATGTCTTTCCGCTGATCGCCAAAGAAGGCGGCGTATTGATGCGCTCCGGGCATACCGAAGCGGCGGTCGATCTTTGCAAGCTCGCTGGCCTGCCGCCTGTAGCGGTGATCTGCGAACTTGCCAACGACGACGGCACCGTGATGGTCGGCCCGCAGATCGAGGCATTCGCCAACAAGCATAATATCAAACGCATCTCGGTCGCCGACCTGATCGCCTATCGCCAGGGGCGCGAGAAACTGGTCGAACGCGTCGCAAGTTTCTCGGTCAAAAGCGAGATCGGAGAACTTGCCGGCTACGCTTATCGTACGCCCTTTGACGCGGTGCTCAATTTCGCCTTCGTCTATGGACCGATCGGCGATGGTCGCGACGTCCCGGCGCGACTGCATCGTACCGATATCGTCGCCGATATTTTCGGCGGCGGCGCTATTCCGCGCACCCTGAAGCGATTTAAGCAGGATGGGCGCGGCGTGCTCGTCTATCTTCGCGACGGAACGGCCGGCGTGCCGACGAATCTTACGCCGACAGAGCCGGAAGGCGGATCAGAAAGCGCCCGCGCCGCGCAATGGCGGGAAATTGGCCTTGGCGCGCAGATTTTGCGGGATCTCGGCGTATCTTCGATCCGGCTCCGTACGGAAAATCCCAGAAAGTATGTCGGGCTTTCCGGCTTCGGAATCGAAATCGCCGCCATTGAAGGGATCGAATGCTAGAGCGATTTTTCCGCGGCCTCCCTTTGCTGCGACGCGCCCTTCGCTGAAGGCGTCCAAACGACGAATGTCACCGCATTCGCCTCGTCGAGTATTTGAACCGGACCAGCTTCGTATCCGAACTGTTCGAGAACGTCTTCGGGAGAGCAATCCGCGCCGACCTGCGGAAAAACGGTGACGCCGCCCGGGAGCGTGACATTGGCGGCGCGACAGAGATAGAACGCGTCGAAACCGCCGTCTTTGAGAAACAGATTGTAAACATAAGGACCGCCGAGAATGGCGATCGTGCCCTGCTCGAC
>JASLHV010000058.1 GCA_030153205.1 Roseiarcus sp.
GATCCCTCGCGGAGAGCAACCGCCAGCTCCTTGACGCCGCTGTCGCGCAGATTGAGCGTGTGAGCGTGGCCCTGGCTGCCATAGCCGACGATCGCGACCTTCTTGCCTTTGATCAAATTGAGGTCGGCGTCTCGATCATAATAAACGCGCATGTTCGATCCTTGCTGGCGTTTCCAAACGCTTGGCTGTTGGCGGAAATATTTTCGCTGCCCGCGTATAAACGGGCCAAACCCGCGCGTCTCATAGGAAAAAGCGGCGGCTGGGGCAAGCAGGGCAGTGGATCGTCGCTCGCAGTCCGGGGTTCCTGCGGCGGGCGACCTCTACCGGCATATCCCTTGGATAAGATTGAATAATTTGACTCTTTATTTCTGTAAAAGGGAATATTTAATAGAGTGTTTCTGGTTTTCAGAATATCATCGCCTCATGAATGAAAGCCTCGCTATTTGCCCACGCCCCGACGCCAGCGCCGACGCCCTCGCGGCGGCCGCCCAAAAAGCCGTCCAGGCGACCATTCAAGCAGGCGCCGCCGCTCTTATCGCCGAGCCATCGCGGGTCGAGCGGATCATCCGCGGCGCCGAGACAATGACGTTCCAAGAGCTAGCAGGGGAAGTTGCGAGGCGGCGCGCTTTGCCGCCGCCCGCTGATTTCAATCGGGCCCTCGCCCTGGCGCAATTGGCGCGCGCGCTGGAACGGCCCGGCTTCGCCGTCTGCTGGTCCGAGAGGCTGCGCTTGAATGATCCGCATCACTGCGTCACGCAGCGAAAGCTCGCCGCGTCGTCAACGTCGCCGCCGCTATAGCGCGGCCAAGCGGGGTAAACGCAAAGCGGACGCGTTCGCATACGGTTTCCCTGTTTTGTATCGACGACGACTTGTGGTCCCGGCGGGACACCGTTCTCGACCCAATTCTCCAATGCGCCGAGCGCATCCCAACCGACGACAAACGGCCCCGAGCCATGACCAAAGCCCGGCGCGACATAAAAACGTACGAAATCGTCGAGCGGCCCCTGGCCGAAATGAGCGAGGAGACGCTGATAATAAGCGATGGTATTATAGGGCGAGACCGCCGAATCGACTGTCCCGTGCATCAAGATCAACTTGCCGCCGCGCGCTCGGAAGGCTGAAATATCGTCGCTGCTCGCATCGATCTCCAGTGACAGCGCGATCAAGCGCGATTGATGTTGAACAGGATCGAATTGCAACGGATCGGCGGCAGGGTCGCGAAGGACCATGTAGCGCGGCATCGGATCTGAAAGTACGTCCAAGCCAAAGTCTTTTACCGCCTCCGGCGGATTGGTTGGCTTGGGCCTTGTTCCAAAGCCGAAAAGGCCTGTCCAATCCGCGCCTTCGAGGATGGGCCAGCGCGGAAAACTCGAAACGCCGCCGGCGAGCGCGAAGCCGAAATCGACCGGCGCGTTGATCGCCTCGACCGTCTTAATCTGCTGGTCGGAAAGACAATCGTCGCCAGTATCGCCGCCATTGGCGCAACGCAATTGATCAAGCTTATACGTCACCGCGCAGGCCGCGACATTGCTGATGATCCCGTCCTCGACGCCGTCGAGCCCATCGCAAGCCTTCATGACCGAGTCTTGCAGCATTTTCAGCTTGGCGGGATCGAGCCAGCCGCCTGGTGAATTGTACATCGCACGGGACAAGGCATTGCCGTCGATCTGTAGCGCCATGAAATCATAGACCGGATGAATCGCAACGACGCCATCGTAATCCTGCGGCCAACGCTGGATGACGATGAAACCTTCATGGCCGCCTTGCGAATTGCCGAAGAAGTAGAGCCGCTCCGGCAGTCGGCCATAGCGGCGTTTGATTAGATCCAGCGCTAGGTCATGGGTCTTTTTCAACTGATCGCCGCCGAAATTGCGCAGCGCCTCATCGTTCATCGCAAAGGCGCCGTCCGCGGGCGAACGGCCTTGATGGCCGGAATCCGAGCCAAACGTGACATAGCCTCTCTTCAGCGGCGTCTCTGTGCCCGGCTTGAAGAAACGTGTATTGGCGAGGCCGGTGATCAGCGCTCCGTCATAACCGCCGCCGCCATAGTGCAACGCCTTGTTGTTCCACTGGCTCGGGAGATTGACCTCGAAGTTGATGTTCGGCGCGGAAGGATCGTCTGGCAGGATCGCGCCAAGAACTTTGCAAAATTCGCCATTGGCATTGTCCTTGGCGTCGGCGGCGACGAGGGTCGCGGAATTGATCGCGGCGCCATGGGTGGGGAGGGAGATGGCGGAAGGTTCGATTGTTAGATTGGCGAGACCGGCGCAGGAGTCCTGCGGGGTTGCGGCGGCGGCGAGTAGGGGCGCCATGTTGATGAGGAGCGCGATGAAAACGAAGCCGTGCAGCGGTCGAGACATCCAGTCTTCTCCTAAGAAGGTCATCGCGCCATTCCAGGCAAACGGGAATCCCGTAATTCCATACCGTTACGTGGCGTCTCTTGAGTTCCCACTTGCGCGAGCGCCGCCTTATTCCGCTTGCCGATACGCTTCGCGCAACGCCTCCAGCACGTCGCAGCCGGCGAAGATGAAATTCTTCACGCCCGCCGCGCGCAACGCCGCCTCGCGTTCGCTGGGCCGCGCCGCCATCCAGACGCGCGCGCCGGCGGCGGCGAGCGCCCGAGCGGCGTCTTCGGCGCTGGCCGCGTAAATCTCGTCCGACGAGCAGAGGCAGGCGAGGCGCGCGCCGCTCTCCGTGAAAGCGCGCGCAGCCTCCTCGGCATTGGCGAAGCCGTCATTGCCGAGCGTTTCGACGCCGCCGGCTTCGAACAGGCTTTTGGCGAAAGTTGCGCGGGCGTTGAAAGCGGCGATCGGACCAAGATTGGCGAGGAATACGCGGGGACGTACCCCCGTCGCAGCCAGCATCGCGTCGGAAGCGTCGCGCAAAACCTCGAAAGGTTCGGAGAGACGACGCGGTGCCAGCGGGGCCGCACGGGCGGGGCCGTCATAGACAAAGGAGGGCGGTGCGACCGGAAGAACCTCGGGCTTGATCTCCGCGAGATTGGGGAAGTCGCTAAGGCCCGTCATCGCTGTCTTGCGCCGCGCGACGTCGTGCGCGCGCGCCTCCGCAATCCTTGCAACGTCGGCCTGAAACACGCCACCCTCCAGGGCGGCGACGATG
>JASLHV010000102.1 GCA_030153205.1 Roseiarcus sp.
TTTCCGCATACCGAAATACTCAGCGCGGGCAACGATCTCGTCGTCTCCGCTTGGGACATTATTTCCGGCGACGCGAAGCCGGGAAGCAACGTCCTTCTTTTTGACGACGCCGGCGATCACGCCGCGCTGCAAGCCGCTGAATTCATCGCGGAGAGCGGCGCCAAGCTCGAAGTGATGACGCCGGATCGCGCATTCGCGCCGGAAGTGATGGGGATGAATCTTGTCCCCTATATGAGAAGCCTTCAGAAGCGCGGCGTGACGTTCACCGTCACGTATCGCCTGGACGCCGTTCACCGGCGCGGCAACGAACTTGTCGCCGTGATCGGCAGCGACTACGGCGGCGTGAGAAAGGAACAGTACTACGACCAGATCGTCGTCAATCACGGCACTGTTCCGTTGGATGATCTCTACTTCGATCTCAAGCCGCTCTCGCGCAATCTTGGCGCGGTCGATTACGGCGACCTTCTCGCAGGACGGCGCCAGGCGAAGTCAGCCAATCCGGCGGGGCAATTCGCGCTGTTCCGGATCGGCGACGCCGTCTCGGCGCGCAATACGCATGCCGCTGTCTATGACGCGCTCAGATTGTGCCAAGCCCTCTAGGGCGACGATCTCCGCCGGCCCCATAAAAAGCGATTGATCGGACAAGAAATAGCGTTTGACTGACCCTCGTTCTGGTTCTTACATTTCATTTTGGAAATCTTCGATAGCGGCTTATTCTTCAATCTGTTGCCCACTCGCTACTTCGGGAGGTGTGTATGCGGTCCTATTTCGCGGCGCTCATTGGAGCGTGCTCTCTTTTTGCTTTTGCTGAACAAGCGCTGGCCGGCGATCCGGCCTCGTGTAAGACGATCAAATTCTCCGACGTCGGTTGGACCGACATCACGGCGACGACGGCGATTACGACGGAAATCCTCAAAGGGCTCGGCTACACGCCGAAGATCGACGTTTTGTCAGTTCCGGTGACTTACACCTCGATGAAAAACAAAGATATCGACGTCTTCCTCGGCAATTGGGAGCCGAGCATGGAGAACGATCGCAAGCCCTATGTCGAGGATAAATCCGTTGTCGTCATTGGCGCCAACCTGCCAGAAGGCGCGAAATATACTTTGGCGGTTCCGCAATACACCTATGACAAGGGCCTGAAGACCTTCGCGGACATCGACAAGTTTAAAGACTCCCTGAAAAGCAAGCTCTATGGGATCGAGCCGGGCAACGATGGCAACCGGCTGGTGCTTGATCTTATCAAAGGCGACAAATTCGGCCTGAAAGACTTCCAACTTGTCGAATCGAGCGAGCAAGGCATGCTCGCTCAGGTCCAACGCGCGACGACGCGCAACGAGGATATCGTCTTCCTCGGTTGGGCGCCGCATCCGATGAACGTGAACTTCAAGATTCAATATCTGAGCGGCGGCGACGACAGTTTCGGTCCAAACTTCGGCGGCGCCGTCGTCTATACGAATGAGCGCGCGGGCTTCGCCGCGGATTGTCCCAACGCCGCTAAACTCGTCGGGAATATGAAGTTCACGGTCGACATTGAAAACGTCGTCATGAACAAAATCCTCACCGACGGCGAGGATGGGCCGAAGGCGGCGACGGAATGGCTCAAGGCCAATCCCGGTTCGCTCGACGCCTGGCTCGCCGACGTGACGACTTTCGATGGTCAGCCCGGTCTTCCCGCGGTGAAGAAAAGCCTCGGCCTCTGATTTTCGCCAGGCGGGGAGCGCATGCGCTTCCCGCCAGCGACCGATAAGGGGCAGAACCCGTGGAAAATTGGATCACCGCTTATAAATTGCCGCTCGGCTGGGCGGTAAAGCAATTCATTACTTGGCTTCAGGCACACGCCGCTTGGCTGTTCGACATTATCACCGACAGCATCAGCTTCATGGTCGATGGCTTGACGGCTATCCTCCTCCACATACCGGCGATCATTGTGATCCTGGCCGTCGCGGCCCTCACCTATTGGCTTCAGCGCTCCGTGAAGCTGGCGATCTTCGTCGTCATCGCCTTTCTACTCATCACTAATCTCGGCTATTGGACGGCTACGGTCGAGACCATCTCTCTGGTCGGGTTTTCGACCATCACCAGCGTCGTCATCGGCGTACCTCTAGGGATCGCGGCGGCGCATCGGCCTTGGCTCTATACGGCGATGCGGCCGGTGCTCGACCTCATGCAGACATTGCCGACCTTCGTGTACCTGATTCCGACGCTCGTCTTGTTCGGCCTCGGCGCGGCACCGGGCCTGATTTCGACCGTGATTTTCGCCATCGCGGCGCCGATACGCCTCACCCATCTCGGCATCACTTCCGTCCCTTTGCCGCTGAAAGAGGCAGGTGAAGCCTTTGGCGCAACGAAGCGGCAACTCCTGTGGAAGGTCGAAATTCCGTTCGCCCTGCCGACGATCATGGCCGGGGTCACGCAATGCATCATGCTGAGCCTATCGATGGTCGTGATCGCGGCGCTGGTCGGCGCGGAAGGACTCGGCACGCCCGTGGTGCGCGCGCTCGGCCAAGTGAATATTCCGATGGGTTTCGAGGCCGGCATGTCGATCGTCCTTTTGGCGATTGTGCTGGATCGCGTGTGCCGTCGGCCAGAACGGAAGGTAAGCGCATAGATGCCAGCCGTCGTCTTCGAGAATCTCGACATTGTCTTCGGCAAACGGGTGCGCGAAGCGCTGGCGCTGATCGACCAGAACAAAACCCGTGACGAAATCCTGGCCGCCACCGGCGCGGTGCTTGGCGCGGCCAAGGTCAATCTCACAATCGAGAAGGGCGAGATTTGCGTTCTGATGGGCCTTTCAGGCTCTGGAAAGTCGACGATCCTACGTGCCGTAAACGGCCTGAATAAAGTCGCGCGGGGCAGAGTTCTCATCGAGCATGAGAGCGGCGTCATCGATGTCGCCAGTTGCAGCGCCGATCAGTTGCGGATGTTGCGGACGAGCCGCATCGCCATGGTCTTCCAGCAATTCGCGCTGCTGCCTTGGCGGACCGTCGCCGAGAATGTCGGCTTCGGCTTGGAGCTGCGCGGCGTCGACAAGGCGGAGATGGGGCGGATCGTCGATGAAAAGCTCGCCATGGTCGGGTTGACCAAATGGGCGAATAAATTCGGGCACGAATTGTCGGGCGGCATGCAGCAACGCGTTGGGCTCGCCCGCGCCTTCGCCACCGACGCCGACATCCTTCTGATGGACGAGCCGTTCTCTGCGCTGGACCCGCTGATCCGCGACAAATTGCAAGACGAGTTGCTCCTTTTGCAGAAGGAACTGAAGAAGACCATCATTTTCGTCAGCCATGATCTCGACGAGGCTTTGAAGATCGGCAATCGCATCGCGATCTTAGAAGGCGGACGGATCGTTCAGTGCGGCACGGCGGAAGATATCCTGTTGCGGCCCGCCGATGATTACGTCGCCGAATTCGTCAAGCACATGAATCCGCTGAATGTGCTGCGCGGCGGCGCTTTGATGACGCCGAGCGCCTCTTTGAAGCAGGCGAATGGCGAAATTCATCTCGACGCCCAAGGGCGTATTCGCGTTCAGGTCAATGCCGACGGCAAGCCGGTCAGTTGCACGCTCGATGGCAAGACGGGACATTTGGCCGTCGCCGATGGCGAAGTCGGCCTTTCGCCGAATGAAGCGGCCGCTTCAGACGTAATCGTTGCGCCGATAGACCTCAAGATGCGGTCTGCGATCGAACTGCGCCGCGCTTCCGGCAATCCGATCGTACTCGTCGATCAGCTTGGCCGGATGGCGGGCCTTTGCGGCGATGACGAAATCTATCGCGCTCTGTTGCAGCAGCGTCGCGCCGCGGCGTAGACGGAACCGCTCGGTCATTGCGAGGCGTTATTCTTTGGCCGTGGTTTAGAAGTCCACTCCTTTGCACTCGGCGAAGCTCAATGCCTGTGCAGCAGCGGTTGAATTACCAATGGCTCGTGCGGCGCGCCCACGCTCCTGAGCTGCGCCAGGAACGGCTCATAGGCGGACACGCTTTTTAGGGAGCCATGATTGTTTTGGGCGGGGCGGTCGTGCGTTATGAGCCACCAATCCTCGATGATGCAGGCCTGCTGCTCCATGTTGTAAGAATCGAAGTTAGCAGAGTACGACAAGTCGTACGGATACGACTTCATATAGTTGGTCAAATTGGATAGCCACAGCCATCCGGCCTGGAGAAGCTTGTGATAGCCGTGGTAATATTGCCAGACATGCACCATCTCATGGATGAACTCCGCCCGGTCGGTCTCCAAGAAGGCCGTGCTGTAATCGGGCTGGTAGACGCTCCGTTTCATATACGGCATTTCGCCTGGGGTAATTGAGTCGCGATCAGGGTTGTCGAGCTCGTCCACTTCAAGGGTCGCGTAAGGCAGCGTGAACGGTCCGAAGACGCTTTCAAGAAGGGTTCTTTCGCCAGGGGTGATCGGCCTGCTCATGAATGATCCTCCTCGCCCACCGTATCTGCGATTAATGATCCTCAGCGTCCCTCGATCGGAGGACGCCGTCCCATATTTACGGGCTGAAAGCAGAGAATATTGAGAAAATTGTAATGTTCGCCGATCGCGCGAACTGCGATCGGGATATATTTACTTGAAAGGCCGCCATATGGGCGCTGTAGAGTAGGGGTAAACCGGCATCAAGCAGACGGGAGTTGCTCAATGATCGCTCTTTTGGTTATCGCGACGATGGCAAGCGCCGTCCCCACTTACGACGTGGAAAAGTCCTGCCGGTCGGCCGGGCAGATTACCCAGGAAAATAATGCAATGGAGGGGTGCGTGGCCGACGAGAAGGCGGCCAAGGATAAGCTCATCAAGGAATGGTCGAATTACTCCGCCGCCGCCCGGGACACCTGCGCGTCCAGCCAGGTTGGCGACCAGACGAATAGCTATGTTGAGCTGTATACCTGCTTCGAGATGCAGGATTGGAAGAAGAACCTCAATGAGGTAGGCGGAGCGCATGTGCCTGGCGCGCACGGCCCGCAGCTTCGGTAGGAAGCGACTGCGAGAAGGCCGGGTCGGCGAATGTACGATAGTCGAAGCGCTGCATGGATTGCTTCGCCTCGCTCGCAATGACGGCGAGGCTCTTTACCCTCTCAACCGCGCGTTTTCCGGGTCGAAGGGACTATCCTCGACGATGATCGCGCGGCGCTTTTCGCCCAGGACTTGAATATCGAGTTCTGTCCCGACGGTCGCCAATTCGGGTTTCACCATGGCGAGAGCGATGGATTTTCCGGTGCGCCAGCCGTAGCCGCCCGACGTCGTCCGGCCGACCGGGACGCCGTCGCGCGCGACCGGCTCGGAGCCGCGCGCATCGGCGTCGACGACGCTTTGAACTTCCATCGTGACGAGACGATTGGCGAAACCCTTGTCGCGCCAGGCGAGGAGCGCGTCACGGCCGATAAAGTCGCCCTTTTTGAGATCGACGAAACGCTCCAAAGCCGATTCGAGCGCGGCATATTCGATGGAAAGTTCTCGCCCGACGAGTTTGTACGACTTTTCGAGCCGCAGCGAGTCCATGGCGCGGATGCCGTAAGGCTTGATCCCGAAAGACGCGCCCGCCGCCATCAGCCGATCGAAAATGTAATTCTGCATCTCGATCGGATGATGGAACTCATAGCCGAGTTCGCCGACGAAATTCACGCGCAAGGCGAGTACGCCGGCAGCGCCGATCGACAAAGGCCGGGCCGTGAGCCATGGGAACGCCTTGTCGGAAACATCGATATCCGCGACCTTGGCAAGGACCTCGCGCGAGCGCGGGCCAGCGAGCACCAGCACGCCATATTGCGTGGTGACTTTGTCGAGGCGTACGCTGCCGTCCGCCGGCAGGAGCTTTTGCAAGCAATCATAGTCATGCGTCTCGAGCGCGCCGGCCGATACGAGATAGAAACGCTGTGCGCCGACGCGCGTAAGCGTAAATTCGGCGCGAACGCCGCCGCGCGCCGTCAATAGATAGGTCAGGCTGGTACGGTTGATCGCCTTCGGGATGCGGTTTGTCAGAATGGAGTCGAGCCATGTTGTGGCGCCTGGTCCCGAGACCTCGAATTTGGCGAAGGCCGACATATCCTGAAGGCCGACATTTTCGTGAACGTTGCGGCATTCCGCGCCGACGAAATCGAAATAATTGGAGCGGCGGAAGCTCCATTTCTCGCGCGGCTTGGCGTCGCCGACGACCGGCGGATGATTTTCGCTGAGGAGAACGTCCGGCTTGACGAGATCCTTTTCACTGAGCGCATAGTCCGGCGGCGCGAACCAATTCGGACGCTCCCAGCCATAGATCGAGCCGAAGACGGCGCCGAGATCCTTCATGCGGCTGTAGCAGGGCGTCTGCCGCAGCGGTCGCGCGCCAGCGCGCTCCTCGTCGGGATAGTGGATGGTGAAAACCTTGGCGTAGGCCTCTTCGTTTTTTTCGATGAGGTAGCCGGCTTGTGCGTAAGGGCCGAAACGCCGGGGATCGACGCCGAGCATGTCGATGGTCGGCTCGCCTTCGGCGATCCATTCGGCCAATTGCCACCCTGCTCCGCCCGCCGCTGTAATGCCGAAGGAGTGGCCTTCATTGAGCCAGAAATTTCGCACGCCTGGCGCCGGCCCAACGATCGGCGAACCGTCCGGCGTATAGGCGATGGCGCCGTTATAGACTTTCTTGATGCCGACTTCGCCGAAAGCGGGTACGCGAGCGATGGCCGTCTCGATATGCGGCGTAAGGCGATCCAAGTCTTCCTGGAAAAGTTCGTATTCGCTCTCGGGCGACGGTCCGTCGACATAGCAGGCAGGCGCGCCGACTTCGTACGGGCCCAACAAAAGACCGCCGGCCTCCTCGCGCATGTACCAGGAACTATCGGATTCGCGCAGGACCCCCATTTCCGGCAGACCCTTGGCCTTACGCGCCATGATCTCGGGATGTTGTTCGGTGACGATATACTGATGCTGCACTGGGATGACCGGCACGTTGATCCCGACCATACGCCCCGTCTGTCGGGCGAAATTGCCAGTCGCCGCGACGATGTGTTCGCAGGTGATGTCGCCTTTGTCGGTGACGACTTTCCACTCGCCGCTCGCCGTTTTCTCGATCGCGGTCACGACCGTGTTGCGATTGATCTCGCCGCCGCCATTGCGCGCGCCACGCGCCAGCGCCTGGGTGAGATCGGCCGGTTGAATGTAGCCGTCTTCCGGGTGCTGGATCGCGCCGATCAGGTCGTCCACCTCGCAGAGCGGCCAAACCTCTTTGACCTGCCGGGGGGTCAGAAACTTCACATCGACGCCGATCGTGGCGGCGACGCCGGCATAGTATTTATATTCTTCGAGCCGATCCTGGGTCCGCGCGAGACGGATATTCGACACCTGGGCCAGACCGACATTCAGCCCGGTCTCCGCCGCGAGCCTTTTATAGAGAGCGACGGAATATTTGTGAATTTGCCCGACGGAATAGGAAAGATTGAACAAAGGCAGCAAGCCGGCCGCGTGCCAGGTGGAGCCCGACGTCAGCTCCCTGCGTTCAACCAGAACGCTGTCGGAAAGCCCCTTCTTGACGAGATGATAGAGGGTCGAAACGCCGACCACGCCGCCGCCGATCACCACCACACGCGCATGGGTTCGCATAGATCTGTCCTACTGTTCGTCTACGTCTCGGCGTTGTTTTGCAAAGTCTAGTACGTCGCGTCCGGCATCGAGGCGCAACGCTTGTCGATGAATTCGCGCAACGCCTCGTCGACCGCGGGGTCGAGAGGCGGCGCTTCATATTCCGCCAGCATCTTCTTCCAGAGGGCGTTCGCCCGCGTCGCCATGTCTTTTGAGCCCTCCTCCTGCCATTGCTCGACGGAATTATTGTCGGCCACGTTCGAACGATAGAAGGCGGATTCAAAATTGCTCTGCGTATGGGCGCAGCCGAGAAAATGTCCGCCTGGCTCGACTTGATGGAAGGCCTCCATGGCTTGGCCGTTTTCCGTCAAATCGACGCCTTTCGCGAGGACATGCATGGCGCCGAGTTGGTCGAAGTCCATGACGAATTTCTCGTAGGACGCCGACAGGCCACCCTCCATCCAACCGGCGGCGTGAAGGACGAAATTCGTGCCGGCGAGAAGCGTCGGGATCAGGGTCTGTGCGCTCTCATAGGCGGCCTGAGCGTCCGGAACCTTCGAGGCGCAGAGCGAGCCGCCGGTACGGAACGGCATTTTCATACGCCGCGCCAGTTGCGCCGCGCCATAGATCGCCATGGCGGCTTCAGGCGTCCCGAAGGTCGGCGCGCCTGATTGCATGGAGAGCGTAGAGACGAAAGTCCCGAAAATCACCGGCGCGCCGGGCCGCGTCAACTGGCAAAAGGCGGTACCCGCCATCACTTCCGCCAGCACTTGAGTCAACGTGCCGGCGACCGTCACCGGGCTCATCGCGCCCGAAAGGATGAAAGGCGTCATGATGCAGGCTTGGTTGTTGCGCGCATAGACTTCCGCCGCGCCGAGCATCGATGAATCCCAGACGAGCGGCGAATTGGCGTTGATCAGGCTGGTGCAGACGGTGTTCGATTGAATGAAATCGGCGCCGAACAGGATCTCGCACATCGTCACCGTGTCTTGCGCGCGCTCGGGCTTTGTGACGGAGCCCATGAAGGGCTTGTCGGAATATTTCATGTGCGAATAGACCATTTCGAAATGGCGCTTATTCACCGGCAAGTCCACCGGCTCGCAAACCGTGCCGCCGGAATGATGGATGAAGGGCGAGGCATAGGCGAGTTTCACGAAATTGCGAAAATCCTCGATCGTCCCATAGCGACGTCCCTTGTCGAGATCGTGAACGAAAGGCGAGCCATAATTCGGCGCGAAGACCGTATGATTGCCGCCGATGGGAACGTCGCGGCTTCGGTTGCGCGCGCATTGCGTATATTGCGCGGGCGCCGTCTCGCAGAGTTTTCGGGCAAGGCCGCGCGGAAAACGAACGCGCTCGCCCTTGATGTCGCAGCCGGCGTCTTTGAACAGATCCAAAGCGCGCGGAAATTCACGGAACTCGATGCCGACCTCTTCCAGCAGCGTGTCGGCGTTGCGCTCGATGATCGCCAAGCCTTCTTCGCTGACCAATTCAGTCAGCGGAATGTTGCGCGTGATGTAAGGGACATGCGCGACGCTGCGCTGTGCGCGCGCCGCGCGGCGGGCGTCTCGACCACGACGGGGTTCATGCGTCGGAGCGGCGGCGGTTGAAGCTTCAGTGGACATTCGAGCCTCCTCCCAATCGGTGGCTTATCGTGGTTCTCATTTTAAGCGATCGCCGGGCAATCCAGCGCAGCCTCGGCAAGGAAATCGTGAACGTAGCGCGAAAAGGAACGCCAGCTTTCGATACGAAACGCCGGGTCCGATCCGGGCCTCATCAGGATGATCTCGACTTTGCCGAGCAGGGTCCGCGTCGCCGATCCGGCGGGGAAGGCCTTTTCCGAGAGATCGCGCGGGCACCCCGCGTTGATCACCGCGGCGGCTTCAGCGCCGGCGACTTCGACGGCGACGTGGCGATGGGAGATGTCGGTCAGGCCATGAATTTTTCCCGCGAGCGCAGTCGCGATCTCCTGCGCGATCGCGTCGGTCTCAGCTTCGGGACCGGCCAATAGCCATTCATTGGGCCCGAGCCTGGCGCACCAGCGCGCGCCTTCGATCTCGAGGCGATTGATCGCCATGTTCAAACGAAATCCGGCGACCTCGCTGGGCGCGGCGCCGATCGGAAAACGCAGCGAGAAGCGCGTTTCAGCGGGCAAGACTTTGATCGAAACGCCTTGCCGGACGCGCGGGGGCTCGGCCAACGCGGGGCGTCGCTGCGCGCTACGAGCCGGGTCAGCCATGGACGCGCTCTCCCTTGGGATCGAAGAAGATCGGCGCGCCGACCGCGACGACCGTAAAGCCGCTCGGCGTCGTGACGTGGAGCTTCGTTCCGATGAGACTGCGCCCATCCGCGACCAGCGCCAAGGCGATCGAGCGATCACAATTGGGACTCCAGTAGCTGGAGGTGACGTGGCCGAGCATGCGCATGGGTATCGGCTGCGATGGATCGGCGACGATCTGCGCGCCTTCGTCAAGTACGAGCTCTGGATCGTCAGTCAGCAGGCCGACGAGCTGCTTGCGGCCGGGGGCGACGAGATCCGGCCTTGCCAGCGAACGTTTGCCGACGAAATCGGGTTTAGTCTTGGCGATCATGCCGGCGAGGCCGACATCGTCGAGCGTCGTCGTGCCATCCGTTTCCTGGCCGACGATGATGAAGCCGCGTTCGGCGCGCAGGACATGCATCGCCTCAGTACCGTAAGGCGTTATTCCGAAAGCCTGGCCCCGCTCATACACCGCCTCCCACACGCTGCGGCCGAAATCTGCGGGAACATTGATCTCGTAGCCGATCTCGCCAGTGAAGGAGACGCGGAAAAGACGACAAGGCGCGCCGAGAATACGGCAGGTCCGCACCGCCATATGCGGGAAGGCCTCGTTGGAAAGATCGACGCCCTCGACCAGCGGCGCAATGACGTCGCGGGCCTTGGGGCCTTGTACGGCGATCACGGCCCATTGTTCCGTGACGGAGGTCAAGAATACGTTGAGATGCGGCCATTCGGTCTGAAGATAGTCCTCCATATGGTTGAGAACGCGGGCCGCGCCGCCGGTGGTCGTCGTGACATGGAAACGGTCGGGCGCCATGCGCGCGACGACGCCGTCGTCGAGAATATAGCCGTCCTCTTTCAACATCAGTCCGTACCGGCAACGTCCCGGCTCGAGCTTCGCCCAGGCGTTGACATAGATACGGTTCATGAACTCGGCGGCGTCGGGGCCGACGACTTCGATCTTGCCGAGGGTCGTGGCGTCGAAGAGGCCGACGGATTGGCGCGCCGCCTTGCACTCGCGCGCGACGGCGGCGTGCATGCTCTCGCCTTGCTTCGGAAAGTACCAGGCCCGCCGCCACAGCGACACAGGCTCGAAAGCCGCGCCATGTTCCGCGGCCCAGTCGTCGATCGGCGTCTTGCGCAGAGGATCGAACAAAGCGTGGCGCGCCGGCCCGACCAGCGCGCCGAAAGTGACAGGCGTATAAGGCGGGCGAAAGGTCGTCGTGCCGACGTCGGGAATGGGCTTATTGAGCGTCTCGCCGAGCAAGGCGAGCGCGTTCATGTTCGACGTCTTGCCCTGGTCGGTCGCCATGCCGGTCGTGGTGTAGCGTTTGACATGTTCGACGGATTCGAAGCCTTCGCGCACGGCGAGTTTGATGTCCTTGGCGGTCACGTCGTTTTGAAAATCGATGAAGGCTTTGACGCGATTGGGATCGGCGTCGGTCGGCAGGACGCGCGTCGGCTGAAAGCCGGTCCGTGTCGGCGAAGCGGCAAAGCGGCGTTCGCCGAACGCGCCTGCCGCCGCGGCGCCGGCCGCAAAGCCTTCGGCAAGGCAGGCGGCGAGATCATAGGCGCCGTTGGCCGCACCGGCGGAACGTACTGCTTGCGCGGCGGTCGAGGGAAGAAAACCGTCGATCGAAGGCTCAAAACGAAGCTTGCCGCGTGACTGCGAGAAGAGATGCGCGGAGGGTGTCCAGCCGCCGGACATGCCGACGCAATCGCAATCGAGCACACGCCGCGCGCCGATTTTTCCCTGCGCATCGACAGGCGCGACGATGAGGCCGGAAACGCGCTTTCGTCCCTGCGAACCGACGACGCTATGGCCGGTCAGGACTTCGCAGCCCAGGCCGCGCAGTTCGGCAACCTCGGGGCCGCAAGCGCCCTCCTCTCGTATGTCGACAAGAACGACATCGAGACCAGCAGCCTTGGTGTCCGCCGCCGCGGTATAGGCCGAAGCGCCATTGGTCGCGAAGACGATGCGGCGACCCGGCGCGACGGCGTAACGGTTGGTGAAAGCGCGCACGCTTTCGGCGAGTAGGATTCCAGGCCGATCGTTGTCGGCGAAAGTGAGCGGGCGCTCATGCGCCCCGGTCGCCAGCACGACTTCGGCGGCGCGCACTTGCCAAACTCTCTCCCGGGCAAGATCAGCGGGCGCGCTGGCGAGGTGATCGGTCAGCCGTTCGGCGAGCGCGATGTGATTATGATTGTAATAGCCGAAC
>JASLHV010000124.1 GCA_030153205.1 Roseiarcus sp.
GTCAGCGCTGGCGCGCTCGGCCTTCCCGAGCCGGAAGAGACCGGCGATACTTTCGCCGCGAACGCCACGCTGAAGGCGGTGGCCGCGGCGCAAGCGTCCGGCCTGCCGGCGCTGTCGGACGATTCCGGGCTTTGCGTCCAAGCGCTCGACGGCGCGCCAGGCATTTATTCGGCGCGATGGGCGAGCGGCAGTAAGGACTTCTCCGGCGCGATGGTGCGCGTCGAACGCGAACTCGTCGAGAAGGGCGCCGCGAAGCCCTGGCGCGCCTATTTCATCAGCGCCCTGGTTCTTGCGTGGCCCGATGATCATCTCGAACTCTTCGAAGGCCGCGTCGACGGTACGCTCGCCTTCCCGCCGCGCGGCGAAAACGGCTTCGGCTACGACCCGATCTTCTTTCCCGATGGGTACGATCGCGGCTTCGGCGAGATGACCGCGGAAGAAAAACACGGCATCCCCGCCGACGGCTCGCGGGCGCTGTCTCACCGCGCGCGGGCGTTTCAGGACCTGGCGCGGGCGTGTTTGGCTGGGTGACGATCCTCTCGCGGATTCATTCTCCAACGTAAAGGCGCTTTTTCTCGGCTCGCATTGGGACTCATGCGAACGACGCCGGTTGACATGTATATCGCTATATGGCTATATAGCCGCATGGCTATCGACATCGCACGCTCCGACCCGCTCAGCGACGCCTTTCACGCCCTCAGTGACCCGACGCGGCGGGCGATTATGGCCCGACTTGCTTTGGGGGAGGCGAGCGTCGCGGAGTTGACGGCGCCGTTTCGGCTCAGTCAGCCGACGATTTCGAAACATTTGAAAGTGCTCGAGCGCGCCGGCCTCATCGAGGGCGGGCGCGATGCGCAGCGGCGGCCGCGCAAGCTCGCGCCGCTCGCCATGAAAGACATTGCCGATTGGATAGAGCCTTTCCGCCGGCAGTGGGAGAAGAGGCTCGACAATTTGGACGCTCATCTCGCCAAACTCAAAGAACAGGAGAAAGCAAATGCCGATTCAAACACCGGGCTCCGCAGGGACCGACCTCGAAATCGATCGTAAGGTACATACGATTCGCCTGACGCGGGTCTTCGACGCTTCGCGCGCGACGATCTTCGAAGCGTGGACTCGGCCCGAACATGTGACCTGTTGGTGGGATCCCGCCGGCGAGCCGCTCACAGCTTGCGAGATCGACCTGAAACCGGGCGGCGCTTTCAAATTCGTCTGCAAAGATCATCCGGAAATGCCCTTTGCCGGTACTTATCAGGAAATCGCGCCGCCACTCCATCTCATCTTCGAGGCGATGGGGGCCACCGGGCGCGTCATCCTCGACGAGATCGCCGGCAAGACCCGCATGATTGTGGAAATCGAATGCCGCTCCGCGGAACATTTGGAGCAATATATGAAGATGGGCGTCGATTCCGGAACTTCGCAGACTCTCGACAATCTCGTCGCTTATATGCGGCAGAGGTCGATGAAAGTCGCCTAGCCGCCACTAAGGCTCGATCGACAGGTAGCGCGTCAAGTGCCGGTCGAGCCCATTGGCGCGCCAGCCTTTGACGCGGGGGGAGACGAGGTTCTTCGTGAGATAGAACATCAGCGGCATGATCGGCTGATCGCGCAAGAGAATCGCCTCGGCCTTGGCGAGAATTCTCGCGCGAGCGTCAAGATCGCGCTCATGCGCCGCTTCGCGCAGGAGCGCGTCATAGTCCGGATTGGCGTAGTGCGAATAGTTGAGCCCGGTATTGTCGCCTTCCGCCAAGCTCAGAAAGTTTTGCGGATCGGAATAGTCGCCGATCCAGCCGGCGCGGGCGATTTCGAAATCGCCACCGTTCTGCAACAGGGCGAAATGCGATTTGGCGTCGGAATTGATCAGCGTCGTCTCGACGCCGATGCGCCGCCACATATCGGCGAGAGCAACGCAAGTGTTCTTGTGATTTTCGCTACTATTGTACCTTATCTCGACGTGGAGGGGTTTCTTGTCGTCGAAGCCGGCTTCGGCGAGCAGCGCCCTGGCGGTCTTCTCGCGCTCGCCGGCGGAAGCTGCGGCCCAATCGGGCAAGACGGGCGCGCCGTAATTGTTTATTCCCGGCGGCACTAGCCCATAAGCCGGCGTCATCGTGCCGCCCCAAATGTCCTCAGCGAGGAAGTTGCGGTCGACCGCCATTGACAGCGCGCGCCGCACGCCGGGATGGTCGAAGGGCGGCTTTCGCGTATTGAAAACGAAATAGTACGCACCGAGCGACGGCGAGAGTTTGAGCGAATCTTTGAGTTTCTCTTTGATGAAGCCAATCTGCTCGGCTGGCGCGTCCGGATAGGAATCGATCTCGCCCGCCTGGAAGCGCAAAAGAGCCGCGGCGCGATCTTCCAGAGGCAGGACGATCTCGCGATCGACCGCGACATGTTCGGCATCGTGAAAATTCTCGTTCTTGACGAGGACAGCGCGATCGTTCGGGAAATAATATTCCAGCCGATAGGGGCCGTTGCTGACGAGATTGCCGGCGCGCGTGAAATTGTCGCCGTAGCGGCGGACATTGCGCTCTTCGACCGGCGCGGCGGTTTGATGCGCCAAGAGCTGGAGAAAATAGGGCGTCGGCGCGGCGAGATCGATTTCGAGCGTCATTGCATCGAGCGCGCGCACGCCAAGCGTTTCGAGACCGGCCTTGCCTTGATTGACGCTTTCGGCGTTCACGATTGGATAGAAGATATTGGCGTATTGGGCGGCGGTCGCAGGGTCCAAAAGCCGACGGAAGGAGAAGACGAAATCGCCGGCTTCGACCTTGTCGCCGTTCGACCATTTGGCGTCGCGAAGTTTAAAAGTATAGGTCAGGCCGTCGTCGCTGATCGTCCAGCTTTCCGCCACGCCGGGGACGATCCTGCCTTCGGAATCATAGGTTACGAGGCCTTCGAAGAGATCGCCGAGGATATCGGCTTCGGTGACGCTGCCGGTCTTTTGCGGGTCGAGCGTCGCAACGTCGCCCGCCGCGCCGCGGCGGTAGATCATTTCGGCATGGGCCGTGGCGGCGGTCGCATGGGCGGCGAGGAAGCAAAAGGCGGCGAATAAAGTATGTACTTGCGGCAAATCACATCGCGCAATCATGCTGGAAAATTTAAGGAATCCGCGTCGTAATTCAGCGCCGCGCCAGCGACACAATCTCATTGATTGCATGACTTCGCATTGAACTCGCGCATCGCTCCATCCGCATCGAACCGCGCCTGAAAATAGCGCGCCTTTGATTTTGCGCTATTCTTGCACATAGTGGCCTATCGCGGAACGAACATCCGTTTTTCTCGCAGGACTTCCATGGGCGCTTTCGAAGAACGCGAAGAAGGGTTTGAAAGACGCTTCGCCGCCGACGAGGCGCGGAGCTTCAAGGCGCGCGCGCGTCGCAACAGACTTCTCGGCCTATGGGCCGCGGAATTGATCGGCAAGAAGGGTGCAGAGGCTGACGCTCACGCCAAAGCGATCGTCGCCGCGCAAGTGGAGCGCGCCGATGACGAGGCTCTTTTTGAAACTCTGCGCGCGGATTTGAAAAGCGCCGGCGTCGAAATGTCCGATCACCGCATCCGCCGAAAAATGGCGGAGACTTTGGCGCAAGCGCAAGCGGACCTCGCCGCCGGTCGCTGATTTCGTGCCGGCGGTCAGCTTCCCGCCGGCTTGCCGAGAGCGGCGAAGCTTTCGACCACCGCCTCATAGACTTGCCGTTTGAACGGGATCACCAGAGCGGGCAGTTCTTCGATCCGCTCCCAGCGCCAGGCGTCGAATTCCGGCGGATGGGCGCCCTTGGCTGGACGATCGATGTCGATTTCGCTGTCTTGCCCCTCGAAGCGAAAAGCGAACCATTTTTGCCTTTGGCCGCGGAAACGGCCGCGCCAGCGATTGGCCGCGACATCGGGCGGCAAATCATAGCTCAACCACTGCGGCGCCTCGGCAAGCAGCGATACGCTTTCGACGTTGGTTTCTTCGTAGAGCTCGCGTAAGGCCGCGGCGCGCGGGGTCTCGCCGCGATCGATGCCGCCCTGGGGCATTTGCCATTCAAAGCCGAGGCCTTCCTTGCTGGGCGCGCGCCGCCTCTTGCGCCGGCCGAGAAAGACTTTGCCATCCCGGTTGAACAGGGCGACGCCGACGCTGGGGCGATAGGGAAGGTCCTCGAGACTCATCAGCGGTTCACCGCGGGAGCGTCGGGCGCGACGACTTGGGCCGCCGGTCCGGGTCCACGCGTCACTATCGCCGAGACAGGCGTCAGAGCAAGGCCGCGCGCTTCGAGAGACCGCGCCCAGCGGGAAACATGCTCGACGCTCATCGGCAAAGCAGTGGCGACGCCAAGCGCGGAGCCGTTCGCCCGCGCCATGGCTTCGAGCCGGGTCAAAGCCTCCTCGATCGCCTGCGGCTTTTGGCTGGCGTCGATCACGACATCGGCGCTGGCCGCCGGAAGAGCGAGATGACCCGCGAGGCTCCGCGCGAGGCTTCGTGGCGACGAACCGTCGTCGACGTAGATCAGGCCGCGCGAAGCGATGTCGCGAAGCGCCAGCGATAGCGGCGCCTCCTCGGCCGTGAATTTGGCGCCGAGGAAATTGGTCACGCCGACATAGCCGGGAAAACGGGCCATCAGCCAATGGAGATCGTCGAGAATCTGGGAGTCGCTGCCCGAAGTGAGCAATGTGTGGGGACCTGGATTATTGGTCGCGTAATCGAAAGGCTCCATCGGCGCTTGGAGAAATATTTCGTGGCCGGCGTCGCGCGCGTCGGCGGCTTGCCGCGCCACTTGCGCGCCATAAGGCGCAAAAGCGAGCGAGACAGGACCGGGCAATTCGCGAATTGCGTCGGCGGTCCCGTCCTCGCTGAGTCCCAGTCCGCCAACGAGAATAGCGATGTGTGGCGCCGCCTTGAGCTTGTCGGGGACGAGAGAGGGTCTCGAATAGACGTCGGCCGGGCGCGCCCCATCGGCGCCGATGCGCGGCAGAAGGCCATAGCGCGATTTCTCAATCAGCCTGTCGTCGGGGGC
>JASLHV010000214.1 GCA_030153205.1 Roseiarcus sp.
CTACGGGGTCGTATTTCTCGGCGACAAGCAATTCTCCCGAAGCGCGATCGAGCGTATAGCCAAAACCGTTACGATCGAAATGAGTAAGAAGCTTCCGAGGCTTGCCCTCAATGGTTTGGTCAGTGAGAATCATTTCGTTGACGCCGTCATAGTCCCACTCATCGTGAGGCGTCATCTGGTAGATCCACTTGACCTTGCCAGTATCCAGATCGCGCGCCCAGATCGACATCGACCATCTATTGTCGCCTGGTCGTTGCACAGGATTCCAGGTGGAAGGATTTCCGGAGCCGTAATAGACGAGGTTCAGCTCGGGATCGTAGGAATACCACCCCCACGTGGCGCCGCCGCCAATTTTCCACTGATCGCCTTCCCAAGTAGAAGTCGAAGAGTTTTCGCCAACCGGCTTGCCCAGCGACGTCGTCTTCTGGGGATCGATGAGCGTATCTGAGTCAGGACCTTCCGAATAACCACGCCACGCCAGAGATCCGTCCTTTATATTGTACGCGCTGACCCAACCGCGAACGCCGAATTCGCCGCCGGAAACACCAACGAGAACCTTGTCGCCAAAGACAAAGGGCGCATCCGTCCCAGATTGGCCTTTGCCGGCCTCTCCATCCATTTTGGACCAGACGACTTTGCCGGTCTTGGCGTCGAGCGCGACAAGGGTCGTATCCGCTTGATGAAGGAAAACCTTGCCGTCAGCATAGGCGACGCCACGATTAACCGTGTCGCAGCACATGATTGGAATGACGTTAGGGTCTTGTCGCGGCTCATATTTCCAAAGAATCTTTCCTTCATTATTCAGATCGAGTGCGTAGACGGTGTTGGGGAACGGCGTATGAACGTACATTACGTCGCCGATCACCAAGGGCGCACCTTCATGACCACGAAGGACGCCGGTCGAAAATGTCCACGAGACCTGCAATTTGTTGACATTATTAGCGTTGATTTGATTCAGTTTAGAATAGCGAGTATTCGCGTCGTCGCCAGCCTGCATTACCCATTGTTTGGAATCCTTCGCCAACGTCTCCAATGCGGAGTCCGCTCGCGCCGGCAGGTTTTGGAAAGCTAAAAACGCAACGACCGAAGTTGTGATGCAGAGTGATTTTTTCATACGTCTACTCCCTCAGGCTCAATTACATGGAGGGCAGTTGACGACCTTGGTGAACTATCATCCCAAGACAGACGTCAAGCGCCATCTTCTGGGGAATTGTTTCCGGCAGCGTGTCACGACCTCAGCGAGGTCCTTGGGGCTCAGAGCCCACCCACTTAGTGTCTTCGAAGAGACGGAAGCGCTCCCTTATTCGCTAACGTCCTTGAAGCCGGAAACAGTACAGATGCTAAGACAGATATCCGGCTTATGCAAGCACGATGTTTAAATTTGACCTCAATCAATGCTGACCAATTAGTCAAATTTTTTGGATCGGAGGCTCTTCGGAACATAGTTCGCGAATTATATGATTTGTTTTAATCGAATGATTATTCGAGCCTATGGTCGGGACATAAAGTCCGCTGCGCAAAATCTAATAGAAAGAGTGAGACATGTTTGGGAACCGCGCAAACTCCTGCGCACAAAAGCCCGTAAAGCTGGAACGGAGCGCAGCCCTCGGCTTTTTTTTCGGCTTGGTATTTGCGGCATTTTTGGCCCAAACTGCGCAGGGGGAGGAGAAGCTTGCGCCCTTGCCAGTCAAAGAGATTGCGTCCGGAGTTTATGTTTTTTTTGGGACGATCGATCTGATGACGGAAGCCAACGAAGGGGCGATCGCCAACATCGGTTTCATTGTCGGCGGCGATTGCGTCGCAGTCATCGATACCGGGGGCAGTACGCGTGAGGCTGAGCGTTTGCTCGCCACAATCCACGCCGTCACCGCTAAGCCGGTCCGTTACGTGATCAACACGCATGTTCACCCCGATCACATTTTCGGGAACGCTGCGTTCCTGAACACGGGCGCCGTATTCGTCGGCCATAAGAATCTGCCTCGGGCCATGGCCGAGCGCGGTGATTTCTATCTCAAGGCTTTTCGTAAACTGCTCGGCGGCGCACTTATGGACGAAGTGAAGATCGTGCCGCCAACCATGCTCGTCGCGGACGAGATGCATATCGACCTGGGCGCGCGGACCCTGACTTTGAAGGCCTGGGGCCCCGCGCATACCGATAACGATGTGACCGTTTTTGACGGGAATACGAAGACTCTTTTTGCCGGTGATCTGCTATTCGTGGAGCATATTCCTATTATCGACGCCAGCATTAGCGGATTTTTGAGCGATCTTGAGGGATTGCGACGCTTACCCGCTCAACTCGTCGTCCCTGGCCATGGGCCGGCGTCCACTGATCTCGGCGCATCTGTTGACAGCGAGCGCCGCTATTTCGAGGTCCTTGCCAAAGATGTGCGCGGGCTCATTGCGAAGGGCGCGCCGATCTCCGCGGCGCCGCACGCGGGGGAGGAAGAAAAGGAGCGTTGGCGATTGTTCGGCGAATACAACGAACGCAATGCAATCGCCGCGTTCAGCGAGCTAGAGTGGCATTGAACCTTCTTGTTGCCACCCACGCGCTCGACTAGAATCAGCTTCACTTAAGAGGAGCGCCGCCATGTCGAATTTTGCGCGCATTGTTCTTCTTGTCCTGGGCGTGACGATTGGGTTGGAGGCGCCAAGTCAATCTCCCGCCCAAAATGCGGCGGCTTCCCAGCCTTCCGAGGCGACGTGGAACAGCATTAAGGACGATATATTTAAAGGGCGCCCGGTTCTGGACAGCGCCGGGCTCATTTCTCTCGAAGCGCCGCGCCGCGCGGAGGACGCTGCCATTGTACCGATTACAATCCGGATGAACCTTCCTGCCGGCGAGGGACGTTCGCTCCGATCGCTAACTCTGATCGTCGATGAGAATCCAGCTCCGGTTGCCGGGAAGTTCGATATCGGGGCGAACTCTGGTTTAACTGCTATTTCGACGCGAATTCGCGTGAACAGCTATTCTTATGTCCGTGCGATCGCTGAGCTCAGCGACGGCCAACTCTATGGCGTCAAGGCTTATGTGAAGGCGTCCGGTGGTTGCTCGGCGCCGATGGCGCGCAACGAGCAGGACAAGTCGACGCTAGGCCAAATGAAATTCCGCGTCTTTCCGACCGAAAGTGGGAGCGCGCCGGAGGCGCAGTTGATGCTGCGGCATCCGCAAAACTCCGGCCTCCAAATGGATCAGATGACTCGACTCTACATTCCCCCGTTCTTCATCCAGACCTTGAAGATCTGGCAGGGCGACGATTTGGTGCTGGCGCTCGATGGAGGCATTTCGATCTCGCAAGATCCAAACCTGCGTTTCAACTACCGGCCAAACGGCGCCGAAAAGTTTCGCGCGGAGGGTGTCGACACCAGCAAGAATATCTTCAAAGGCGAATGGTCGGTTGAAAAGTCCATTCTTTAGCTCGAGAGGAGAACGGAGGCTGATCCGGTCGCGAAAGCTTCTTTTGCCGCAACAATTCGCGAATTACTTTTTCTTACCGTCGGGGCCGAATTGCTTCAGGTAAGCGATGACATTGTCAATATCCTCTTCCTTGCTGAGTCCGGGGAAGATCATTTTGGTGCCGGGAATTTTGGCGCGGGGATTCTTCAAATAGACCTTGAGCGTTGCTTCGTCCCACGTGATCCCCGAAGTTTTGTTGGCGTCGCTATAAGAATAGCCGGGGTAACTTCCAGCGGGGCGGCCCACGACGCCGTTTAGGACTGGACCTATGGCGTTCTTCGCTGCCTCGCCGATCTGGTGGCAAGCTTTGCATTTGATGAAAACCGATTCGCCAGCGGCGGCGTCTTGAGCGCGGGCCGATGCCGCGGATAGCAATATTGTCAGCGTGATCGCCAACCCAATCTGAACTCTCCCCATCGGTCTCCCCACTGGTGTATGTTCTAAGCATTAGGCTGGCGGTATCACAGCAAACGATCAATACGACATTTTGTAGCGGGTGCCCGCCAAGTCCTATCTAGCGGAAATCCCTTCAGGAAAACAAGTTGCACGACGAGATTGATTGGATTGCGGGATAAGTTCCCAAACAGTGAGAGATTTTCCCGAGGTCGCGACGCGCACCACGTATTTGAGTCGCGCGACTACGATCCAAAACCGGTACTCCTTCGCCGTGACAAGACGAACGGCCTGGTTGAGAAGGTCGCAATATTCGCGAGCAATGCATCGTCAATGCGTCGCATCGATCAGGAGCCCGAAATCTGACAAGTCGGCCAACACTTTCGCGGCGCCTGAAAAAGTTTGGCCGTGGCTGTAGAGGCTGGGCGTGATCCACGTTGTGATGGCCGCCGCAAGCGCGGCGCTCAGTCCGATGGACGTATCCTCAATGGCGAGGCATTCGTCGCTTGTCAGACGGAGGCGTGTAAGCGCCTCGAGATAGACGTCCGGGGCCGGTTTCTTCCGGGGCGCCTCGTCGCCCGCGACAATCACTTCGAATAGGCCCGCCGCGTCGGGACTAAGATTGGCCGACAAAAGAGCGTCGACATTCGATCGCGTGGTCGTGGTGGCGATGGCGAGACGCAAGTTGCGGCGGCGGGCGTGCTTGATCGCCGCGCGCACGCCGGTTCGAAATGGGCACTGGCCGGCCGCAACGAGCGCAAGATAACGTGCAGTCTTGGCGGCATGGATTTCAGCCAGGCGCGCATCCGACAAAGCGTCCGACGAAAAGCCGAGGGTCCTGGCGAAATAACGCATGCGCTCCTTGCCGCCTGCAACCTGCAGAAGCTCGCCATAGAGATCGCGGTCCCAAAACCAGTCGAGGCCAAAGCTCGGGAAAGTCTCGTTAAAAGCGTGGCGATGAGTCTCTTCGGTCTCCGCGAGAGTCCCGTCGACATCGAAAATGACGGCGCGCAGGGGAACCATCTGTTTCAGCGGGCTAAACGCGCGGCCTCAGCCGCCGAGCGCAGAGCCGTGATGTTGGCGCGATAGGAATCCGGCGCGCCGCCTCTGAACACGGACGATCCGGCGACGATGACATCCGCTCCGGCCTGGGCAGCTTTAGCCGCGGTTTCCGGATTGGCGCCGCCATCAATCTCGAGTCGGATGGGCCGGCCGCCGATCATTGTACGAATACGGCGGATCTTTTCGAGCTGGCTGTCGATGAAAGATTGGCCGCCGAAGCCAGGATTGACTGTCATCACCAAGATGAGATCGACGAGGTCGAGCACGTATTCAAGGCAAGTTTCATCAGTCGCCGGGCAAATCACGGCGCCTGCTTTCTTACCGAGCGCACGCACCCTCTGCAGCGAGCGGTGGAGATGCGGGCCCGCCTCCTGATGCAAAGTGATGATGTCGGCGCCCGCGTCGGCGAACGCCTCCAGATAGGCGTCGGCCGGAGCAATCATCAAATGCACATCGAACATTTTGTTCGTGTAAGGCCTGATCGCTCTAATCACACTAGGACCAAAGGTAATGTTGGGAACAAAATGTCCGTCCATTACATCACAATGAATCCAATCAGCCCCCGCTGCGTCGATCGCACGTATCTCCTCGCCGAGACGGGAAAAGTCCGCAGAAAGAATTGACGGCGCGATGAGGATGGGGTCAGGCATCCTGCCTCTTCTCCGCATCGATAGCGAAAACCCGGCTCGCCTGAATGTCGGGCGAGTCAATGATCATGAGATCATCCGCTGTCAAATCTCGATCGGGGTCGCGCGTCAAACGATTGGCCTGTCGGAGTCTGGCGCGATCAAGGGCGTTTCTAATGGATCGCGCATTAGAAAAGAGCGGCTGGCGCGTTCTGGCGGCGATATAGCGAACGAAGGCGTCACGCCCACCTGCGCTGAATTTAAAATTCAAGTCGCGCAGCATGAGTTCCGCGATGCTCAAGAGTTCCGCCTCGGTGTAATCCGGGAATTCGACGTGATGAGCGATCCGCGAGCGAAAGCCAGGATTACTTTCGAAAAACCGCTCCATCCGATCGGCATAGCCAGCGAGAATGACGACAATATCCTCCCGCTGCGTCTCCATGACTTGGAGAAGAATTTCGATCGCCTCTTGGCCGTAGTCACGTTCGTTATCGGGTCGGTAGAGATAATAGGCCTCATCGATGAAGAGGACGCCTCCCATCGCCTTCTTCAGGATTTCCTTGGTCTTTGGCGCAGTATGACCAATATACTGTCCGACAAGATCGTCGCGAGTCACCGAGACGAGATGGCCGCGTCGTACGAAGCCTAGACGATGCAGCAAATCGGCCATGCGTAAGGCCACAGTGGTTTTGCCCGTGCCTGGATTGCCAGTGAAGGACATATGCAAAGTGGGCGTCTGGCCGGCGAGGGCGAGTTTGCGGCGAGCGCGCTCGACGACCAGCAGCGATGCGATCTCACGGATGCGGGTCTTCACGGGCCGCAAACCGACCAATTCGCGATCAAGCGTCGTCAGCACCTCTTCAACGCCTGCGCCTTGTATCTCGCCGCGCAGCCGGATGGACGGCGACTGATCGCCCGATCCAGCATGCGCATTTGGGGATGCCTCGGAAACCATGACGTTGGCGCCTTCTTCGGAACGCGATTGACGATGCCTGCGAAGCAGCTTTATGCGTAGCGTTGATCCTCTGGCTTGTCGGCGACATAGGCGTGCGTCGCGTAATGCAGGTTGCGCCCTCTGCCTTCGCTCCGATCGAGGCGGAAGCCGGGCTCTTCCTTTGGCCGATTGACAAGGAATGAAATCCGTACCGACTCCCAACCATGCGAAGAATCAAAGCCGCAGAGCCTGATATAGCGATTTCCATAGACTCGCCGGCAATCCTCGAGCTCTTTCATGACTCCGGCAGCGTCGCGCAAGTCGAACATCGGCAGTCCCCACATTTCCCAATAAGTGTTGCGTGGGTGCGGGTCGTCGGTGAATTCGAAGCTCACCGCCCAGCCTTTGTCGAGGCAGTATTGCACTTGGGCGCGGATCTGCTCGTCGGTGAGATCGGGCAGGAAAGAAAAACAGCCTTGGGTGATGCGCATTGTCGGCTCCTTATACGGTGGCGCTAACGGAAGGAACGAAATCGGGAGCATCCGTTGATTCATAGTTGAAAGAGACATTTTTCCAGACGTCGAGCGCTTGCTTCAGTGGCGTACAAGTCGTCGCGGCCTTGGCCAAAATCTCCGGCCCTTCATGAACGTAGTCTCGTCCTTCGTTGCGAGCGAGGATCATCGCCTCCAACGCCACACGATTGGCTGTCGCGCCTGCCTGTATGCCCATCGGATGCCCGATCGTGCCGCCGCCGAATTGCAGGACGACGTCCTCGCCGAGCAAGTCGAGCAACTGGTGCATTTGGCCGGCATGGATGCCCCCGGAGGCCACCGGCATCAGCTTGTTGAGGCTTGCCCAATGTTGGTCGAAGAATATGCCATGCTCGAGCTTGGTCGGATTGAAATCCTCCCGGCAGACGTCATAGTAGCCGCGCGTCGTATTGGGATCGCCCTCCAGCTTGCCGACGACCGTCCCCGCGTGAATATGATCGACGCCGGCAAGTCGCATCCACTTGGCGATGACGCGGAAAGATACGCCATGTGCCCTTTGACGCGTGTAAGTTGAATGGCCTGCGCGATGAAGATGCAGGATCATGTCGTTTCGTCGCGCCCATTTAGCCATGGATTGAATGGCCGTATAACCGATGACAAGATCGATCATGACGATGACGGAGCCGATCTCACGCGCGAACTCGGCTCGTTCGTACATATCCTCCATCGTCCCAGCGGTGATATTGAGATAAGTTCCCTTGATCTCGCCCGTCGCTGCTTGGGCTTTATTCACCGCCTCCATGCAATAGAGAAAGCGATCGCGCCAGTGCATGAAGGGCTGCGAATTGATGTTTTCGTCGTCCTTGGTGAAGTCGAGGCCGCCTTTTAAGGCTTCATAGACGACACGGCCATAGTTGCGGCCGGAGAGACCGAGCTTCGGTTTGACGGTGGCGCCGAGGAGGGGACGCCCGAACTTGTCGAGGCGCTCGCGCTCGACGACGATGCCGGTAGCCGGTCCCTGGAAGGTCTTTACGTAAGCGACGGGGAATCGCATATCTTCCAGCCGCAGGGCCTTGAGAGGCTTGAAACCGAAGACGTTCCCAATGATCGAAGCCGAAAGATTGGCGATCGACCCCGGCTCGAAGAGATCGAGATCATAGGCGATATAGGCGAAATATTGGCCGGGCGCATTAGGCACCGGGTCAAGGCGGAAACATTTGGCGCGATACTTCTCTGCCGCTGTTAAACGATCCGTCCATACGACCGTCCATGTCGCGGTCGAACTCTCACCAGCGACCGCCGCCGCCGCTTCGGTCGCGTCGACGCCGTCCTGAGGCGTCACGCGGAATAGCGCGATAATGTCAGTGTCCTTGGGCGCGTAATCGGGCTCCCAATAGCCCATGCGCTTGTATTCCATAACGCCGGATCGATAGCGTTCGGCGCCGCGGACGGTCATGGCGGGTGCGTTCATCGGGATCTCCTTTGCTTTTGGGGTATCATCGTTCGCTAGGCGGCCGCGGCCTTCTTGTTGGTCGTCGGGTCGAGGCGGCCAGTCCGATACCGGTTGGCCATCTCGGAAAGCGGCGTGACGCGGATTCGTGTAGCGTTGCCGGCCGCTCCGAACTGCTCAAATCGTTCACGGCAGAGTACTGTCAAAGCGTTCATCGCTGGTTTGAGGAATTTGCGCGGATCGAATTCCAAGGGGTCCGTCGCGGCCACTTTGCGAAATTGCCCCGTCATGGCCAATCGGCAATCGGTATCGATATTGACCTTGCGTACGCCGAAGCGGGTAGCGCGAACTATTTCTTCGACTGGCACGCCGAAGGTTTGCGGCATCTCTCCGCCCGAGGCGTTGAACACGTCTTGCAAGGCTTGCGGCACCGATGATGAGCCGTGCATGACTAAGTGTACGTTAGGAAGTCGCCGGTGGATGGTTTCTACGAGGTCCAGCGCGAGAATCTCGCTATCGGGCCTTCGCGAAAACTTGTAAGGACCATGCGACGTGCCCATCGCGATCGCAAGAGCGTCCACTTTGGTCGCGGCGACAAAGGCGACGGCTTGATCCGGGTCGGTCAGAAGTTGCTCTCGACTCAAAGCGCCTTCCGCGCCATGACCATCCTCCTGGGCGCCTGAACCGCTCTCGAGGGAGCCGATAACGCCCAGCTCTCCTTCAACCGAAACTCCGGCCCAGTGGGCGATATCGACAACGCGCCGCGTGACCCTGACGTTGTAATCATAATCGGCGGGCGTTTTGGCATCTGCCTTCAGCGACCCGTCCATCATCACAGAAGTGAATCCATGTTGAATAGCTGTCACGCAGGTCGCTTCATCGTTGCCATGGTCCAGATGGAGACAGAGCGGAATGTCGGGGTGGAGCGCTTCGAGCGCCTCGATCATCTTGGCGAGCATAATGTCTCTGGCGTAGCTGCGGGCGCCGCGGCTCGCCTGCAAAATAACCGGCGCGTCGACGGCCTTGGCGGCGTCTATGATCGCTAAGCCCTGCTCCATGTTGTTGAGGTTGAACGCTGGGACCGCATAGTCATGTTCCGCCGCGTGATCGAGCAATTCTCTGAGGGAGATTCTGGCCATGGTTCCTCCTTAGGCGGCGATGCCGACGGCGCGGCGCGCCGCGTCTACAATCGCGTCCGCTGTGATCCCAAATTTATGAAAAAGTACGTCTGCAGGCGCTGAAGCGCCGAAACCTGTCATGCCGACGAAGATTCCTTCAGGTCCGATCCAGCGACGCCAAAGACCTTCGACCATCGCCTCGACGGCGATCCGCGGCGCTCGGCCAAGAACCTCGTCTTGATACCTTATGGGTTGCTCGGCGAAGAGTTCCAGGCATGGCGCCGAGACGACTGCCGCTGCGATGCCCTGAGCCTTGAGGCTCTCGGCGGCTTCGAGCGCCAGTGCGACCTCGGAGCCCGTCGCAATGATCGTGACGGCGCGTTTGCTTACCGCTTCCCGAACGACATAAGCTCCTAACGCCGTCCTATTGCCGCCGTCGGCGTCTTTACGGAACGCTGGCAACGACTGACGCGACAGGCACAATATCGACGGCCGATCGGCCGATCGGAGCGCGCAATCCCAGGCCTCCAATGTCTCGACAGCGTCAGCCGGACGGAAAACCAGAAGGTGCGGAATCACACGCAAAGCTGCGAGATGTTCGACCGGTTGATGGGTAGGACCGTCTTCGCCAAGTCCAATCGAATCGTGAGTCATGACGTGGATCGTACGGAGCCGCATGAGCGCCGCCAGTCGGATTGCGGGCCGGCTGTAGTCGGCAAAGGCAAGAAATGTCCCGCCGTAGGGAATGAAGCCGCCGTGCAAGGCAAGGCCGTTCATCGCTGCGGCCATTGCATGTTCGCGCACGCCATAGTGCACGTATGACCCGGCGTAGTCTCGCCGCCCGATCGGCTTCTGGGACTTGGCCTTGGTGAGATTAGAATGAGTCAAATCGGCCGAACCGCCGATCAAGGTCGGCAACTCCGGCGCGATCGCGTCGAGCACGGCCTGAGAGGCTTGGCGGGTCGCGATCTTTGGCGCCTCGGTTGTAAACTTACGGCGAAGCACTGCGGCCGCCTCGGCATAGTTCGTCGAGAGTTCCCCGCTCTGGGCGGCGCGGAACAAATTTCGGGTCTGGACGTCGCGCTTGTCGAAGCGCGCGAGCCAGTCCTTGCGTTCCGCGCCGCCGCGCCGGCCAATGGCCCGCCAAGCTTCGAGAATGGGAGGTGGAATCTCGAAGGGCGGGGAGGGCCAGTTCAAAGCCCTGCGAGTCGCGGCGACTTCCTCCGGACCGAGCGGCGCGCCATGCGCCTTCTCGCTGCCCTGCTTGCTTGGCGCGCCATGGCCGATTGTGGTCTTGCAAGCGATGAGCGAGGGGCGGTCGGTCTTTCGTTCAGCGGCGATCGCCGCGGCGATCTGGTCGGGATCGTGACCATCAATCTGGATGACCGACCAATCGGACGCCGCGAAGCGAGCGAGCTGGTCATCAGCACAGGCCAGAGATAAAGGTCCGTCGATGGAAATGGAATTGTCGTCGAAGAGAACGATCAGTTTCGAGAGCCTGAGGCGACCAGCGAGAGAAATCGCCTCATGACTCAATCCTTCCATCAAGCAACCATCGCCAGCAATCACATAGGTGAAGTGATCAACGAGGCCGTCTCCAAAACGGGCGTTGGCGATTCTCTCGCCGAGAGCCATACCTACGGCGGTCGCAAGGCCTTGGCCGAGCGGACCCGTTGTCGTCTCCACGCCTTTGGTATGGCCGTATTCGGGATGCCCGGGCGTCTTGGATCCCCATTGACGAAAGTTCTCGAGGTCTTCGATTTGCAGCCCGCCGAGGCCGGTAAGATAGAAGAGGGCGTAGAGGAGCATCGATCCATGCCCAGCCGAAAGAACGAAGCGATCGCGATCCGGCCAGGTCGGGGCGGGGGCATGGAATTTCAAGAATCGCGAGAAGAGCACGGTCGCGACATCCGCCATGCCCATCGGCATGCCGGGATGACCGGACTTCGCCTTTTCGACCGCGTCGATTGCCAGAAACCGCACGGCATTGGCCATTTCGGCATGGGACGCCATCCCCCCTGTCGGCGTGACGAGCGCTCGTGGTTCTCGCGAGGCAAGATCGATTTTTGTCATGTCGCTCGCCTCTTTTGGTCGATCAGTTTCAAGATCATGGGAGTGAGGATAAGCTGCATCGCGAGGTCGAGCTTCGCGCCGTGAATCACGATAGAATTGGCGCGCGACATGAAGCTCCCGGCGATCATCGAGAGAAGGTAAGAAAAATCGATCCCGCGCGGATTTTTGAATCGTATGACCACCATGGATTCGTCCGGTGTCGGAATCCAACGCGCGGTGAACGGGTTCGACGTGTCGACTGTCGGCACGCGCTGGAAATTGATGTCTGTCTGGCTGAATTGCGGGCAGATGTAATTCACGTAATCGGGCATCCGCCTCAGGATTGTGTCGGTCACGGCCTCCGTCGTGTATCCGCGTGCACTGCGGTCGCGGTGGAGCTTTTGAATCCATTCTAGATTGATGACGGGTACGACGCCGATCTTGAGGTCGGCGTATTTGGCGACATCGGCTTGGTCGGTGACCACGGCGCCGTGAAGGCCTTCATAAAACAGAAGGTCCGCCTTCGGCAGCGACTCCCAAGGCGTAAATGTACCGGGCGCGCCGCCGTAGATCGCGGCTTCACCTTCGTCATGCACATAGTGACGAGTTGTTCCTGAGCCTGTCGCCCCGAATTCAGCGAACAAGGCTTCGAGGCGATCGAGGAGATTGGTTTCCGGCGAGAAATGGCTGAAATGCCTGTTGCCACGCTCCGCCTGGATCACCATCTCCTTGCGCATTTCGGCGCGGTCGTAGCGATGAAAGGCGTCACCCTCGACATAAGCCGCCTCGATGTTTTCGCGGCGAAAGATCTGTTCGAAGGTCCGGCGCACCGAGGTCGTCCCCGCACCCGAAGAGCCGGTAACCGAAATAATTGGGTGCTTCATGGACACGGCGATGTCCTCAGACTCGAAACAGGCCGCGCTGGCCGAACAGGGGTGAAACATCCGCCAAGCTCTCTGGTCGCGCGTAAAGCCGCTCGATGCGCTGGACCATGGCCGGCGACCCGAAGAACATGGGCGTGCGCGCTAGTGGCGCGGCGACCCGTTGATCCAAAATCCTCTCGCGACCGTTAGAGGCCCGACCGCCAGCCTGCTCTATGAGAAAAGCGACGGGCCGGGCTTCGTCGAAGAGCCGAATCGGGCCGCTTTCGCCGCCACGACGCCGATTCACCGGATGAAGACAGACGCCGCCGTTGGCGAGCAGGCGATGAGTCTCGGCGGCAAGCGAACCGGCCCAACGAAATTCGGAATTTCGCGCCTCGTCGTCGTTGGCGCCGTCGCGACACTCCGCGATAAAAGCGCGCACGGCGGGATCCCACGCGTCGTGGTTCGCGGCGTCGATCGAATAATTGGCGGCTTCCGGAACAACGGCTTTCGCCGTCGTCAGACGATAAGTTCTATCGGCTCGATCGAGCGTGAAGATGTCCACGCCGTCTCCCAACGTAACCGCGAGCCTGGTGCGTGGGCCGTAGAGGACGACGCCGGCCGCAAGCTGGCCGACGCTGGCCCGCGACGTAAAGGCTTCGACCAGACTTATCGAGAAGATTGTGCCAACCAAAAGGTCGGCGTCGCTTTCAGCGCCCCCGTTGAAAGGATCGACGACAACGACGCAGCGCCCGGCCGGGTTGAGAACGAGCGACTCGTTTCCGCCCTTGGCGATAAGGCGGTAGACGCTGAGTCGTCGCAGCGCCTCGGCGACGATTTCGAGCCCCTTACGATCAAGCGTCGCGCCGTCTCGATTGGGGCCAATTTGCCGGAACGGGCTAACGCGCGACGCAAAATCACCGGAAGAGACGATATCGTTCAGTTCGATCGATGCCTCAGAGAGCGCCGCGATGACCTCGCTGACATCTTTTGTCTGAACGAGGAACTCTCCCTCCGCGACCGCAGATGAATGAGCAAGGCGTTGCGCCAAAGAGCTACTGTCCCCCACGCCTTCCTCCATGGCCGCGGTCTCGGCGAAAGGCGCGCCTTGCGCGCCGCCTTGTCCCGTACGCTTGTACCTACGTCGACCTCTCGTAAACGTTGACATGCAACGGTGGATAAGCAAAATATGAATTTGTTTGTATAAACGAAAGATTTACTTATATGGCCTCCTTCGCGGACAGCGTCACCTTGCGGCAGTTGCGAACTCTTGCCGCCATCGAAGCGTCGGGGAGCTCGACGGGAGCCGCACGCCAGCTAGGGCTGACGCAGCCGGCAATCACGTTACAAATTCGGACACTTCAGGATTTGGTTGGATTGCCGTTGCTCCGGCGAACAAACGAAGGTACGCGATTGACAGAAATCGGCGCTGACTTGGCCGCTTTGCATCACCGGATCCATGCGGCCCTGAGCGATAGCGCAGCGGCGATAAGCGCAATCAAGGGCTTGTCGGCGGGTGTCGTCGCGGTGGGCGCGGTGAGCACCGCTAAATATTTTATGCCTTTCGCGATCGCCGGTTTTTCTCGTCTGCACCCGAAAGTTCAAATCAAATTATCGATCGGCAACCGCCGGGAGATTCTTGACGCGCTGCGCAATTACTCGCTCGACGTCGCCGTTACAGGCCGACCGCCCGAGGATATGGACCTCGAACAACGCCTAATCGGCCCTCATCCCCATATGATTATTGCTTCGCCGAGCCATCGGCTTGCCCTTATGCGAGAAACGCCGCTTAGCGCGCTATTGGATGATACATTTATCGTTCGCGAACCTGATTCCGGCACCCGGCTTCTGATGCAGCGGACCTTCACCAATGAGCGCTTTGAGCCAACGGTCGGCATGGAGATCGACAGCAATGAAACGATCAAGCAAGCGGTGATGGCTGGGCTCGGCATAGCCTTCATCTCCGGTCACACCGTTGCGACGGAGCTAGCCGATCATCGCCTTATCGCGCTCGATATCGTCGGGATGCCGATCGTCCGCAATTGGTACGTCGTCAACCGCCGCGACCGAGCG
>JASLHV010000556.1 GCA_030153205.1 Roseiarcus sp.
TGATCGCAGCCGTTCTGGATTTCGACAAAGGCGCGCGTGCGGGCGTCCGCCACCGCCGGCGCGCCTAGCGTCGGCCGGCCGCCGATCGCAATCCGCGCAGCCTCGCCTGTCGCGATGCGCGCCAGAAGCGTCCCGTCGCGCTTTTCGGCATTACCGACGATCGCGTCGACTTCGGCCATGGCGGCGAAGGATCGAGCATCGATCTCGGCGCCGCAGCCCGCGATCACGACTTTCGCGAGAGGCCGTTCACGCTTGAGACGACGCGCGCTCTGCCGCGCCTGGCGCAAGGCTTCGCTGGTCACGGCGCAGGCGTTGATAATGCTGAGCGGTCCCGCGCCCGCTTCATCGGCGGCGCGCTGGATTGCATCGGACTCGGCGAGATTGAGCCGGCAGCCGAAGGTCTCGATGTGAATGGCCTTCACGCCGGCGCGCCTTGCAGGACAGGCGTAAGCGTCGTCTCGAATTCCAATTCGACAGGTCCCGTCATCAGCACGTGATCGTCGCTCGCGCGCCATTCAATAGTGAGATCGCCGCCGGGCAGGCTGATTCTCGCCTTTCGCCCGGCAAGGCCTTTGCGCACGGCGGCGACGAGCGTCGCGCAAGCCGCCGAACCGCAAGCCTTGGTCGCGCCGGCGCCGCGCTCCCAAACGCGCAGGCGAATATGATCAGGCGCAATCACTTGCGCGAGCGAGATATTGGCCCTTTCCGGGAACATCGGATGATGTTCGAGAATGGGTCCGATTGTTTCGAGATCGTAGGCCGCGACATCCTTTACCCAGAAAATCGCATGCGGGTTTCCCATGCTGACGGCCGAAGGCGCGCCAAGCGTGTCCGGAACGCCAGCGGGTAGGGAAAGCGCGATCGCCTTCGTATGGTCCACAGAATGACGCAAGGGAATGTCGCGCCAGCCGAGGCCCGGCGAGCCCATGTCGACGCGAAAAACGAATTCGCTCTCGCGCCGGCATTCGAGGACGCCGGCTTTCGTCTCCATGTGAAGGAGATCGGTCGCGCTTCCGCGCATCAACTCATAGGCGACGCAACGCGCGCCATTGCCGCAAGCGCCGGATTCGCTGCCGTCATTGTTGAAAATCGTCACGAAAACATCGGCGTCTTTGGTGCGGGCGTCCGAGACGACCATCAATTGATCGAAGGCGAGGCCGGGGCGGGCGTTGATCGCCCGTGCATCTTCGCCGGACGCCGCGACACCGGCGCCGCGCAAATCGAGCACGACGATTTCATTGCCTATGCCGTTCATCTTGGCGACAGACCGGCCGGCGAGTTTTGGCGAAATCTCGAAAATCTTGATAAATCTCCGCTGGTTCGGCCGTGCTTATAGGCCGGCCGCTCTAAGATCGCTAGCGGCGCGGGCCCACGATGCGCCGGGTCTTGCGCGCCGTCGCTTCGTCGATGATCCGCGCGCCAAGATGGGTCAAAGCGTCTCGCAAAGACTCGCCCTCGATCGCCTCGGATGCTTCTCGCGCCTTTTCGACCGCTTCTGCGCTTGGCGCGCCGGCGCGCCGGCGGCGCGGCGTATCCTCGATCGGCCCCTGACGAAACGCCAGCTTGCCGACGCAATGCCAGCCGAGATGCGCGTTCACCTTCTCGATGATCAGCGCAGCGCTATGCTGCGCCTCAAGCGCGAAGCGGCCTTCGACGCGAAGGACGAGCATCGCGGGTTCGATCGGCGATTCGGGATCGCGCTTCGGCGGGCGCGGCGGCCATTGCAATTTGATCGGTCGGCAGTGGCGGGCAATCGTCTCGCCGACGATTTCTGGCCAGTCCCCGATCAGGCTCGCTTCGCCGAAGCCCTGTTTCGCCAAAACCGGCCCGACCAGCGGCGTGACGAAATCGCCCAAGGGCGTAGCCCATTGCCCTTTCTTGCCGCTTCGGGTTTCCGCCACCGGCGCCGCCTGTCTAAAATGGACCGATGTCCGCCATAATAGATTCGCGTCGCGCAAAAACGAAGGGGCTTGCCCCGCGATTGCTCGCCTGGTGGGATGTCCATCGCAGAGTTCTGCCTTGGCGCGCCGGGCCGGGCGAGACGCCGGAACCCTATTCGGTTTGGCTGTCTGAAATTCTCCTGCAGCAGACCACTGTCGCGGCGGTGACGCCTTATTTCAAACGTTTCCTGGCGCGATGGCCGCGTATCGAAGATCTCGCCGCCGCGCCGATCGAAGAGGTCATGCGGACCTTCGCCGGCCTCGGTTACTATTCGCGCGCGCGCAATCTGCATCTCTGCGCACAAGAGGTCGCCCGTCGCGGCGGGTTCTTCCCCGATGACGAGGCGAATTTGCGCAAACTGCCCGGTGTCGGCGCCTATACCGCCGCGGCGATCGCCGCCATCGCCTTCAACCGCGTCGCCTCGCCGGTCGACGGCAATATTGCGAGGATCATCACGCGTCTACGCGCCATCCCGCGTCCCGTCGCGCAGTCCCGAAACGAAATCGCCGCCGTGGCCGTCGCCATGACGCCCAAGGATCGGCCTGGCGATTTCGCCCAGGCGCTCATGGATCTCGGCGCGACAATCTGCACGCCGCGCAATCCCAATTGCGGCGCATGTCCGCTGGCCGAAGATTGTATCGCGTTCCATGCCGACGATGCCGAGGCCTTCCCCCACAAGCCGCCAAAGGCGCCGCGGCCTTTACGCAAAGGAGCGGCTTTCTTTTTTAGGCGGCCGGATGGCGCCGTACTCATGCGGACACGGCCGGCGAAAGGATTGCTCGGCGGTACCGTCGAATTGCCAGGAACGGTTTGGGCAGTCGATTTCGACCCTGACGCGGCCGAGCATCTCGCGCCGGTCAAATCCTCCTGGCGTCGGCTGCCGGGATTTGTTGAGCAGGCTTTCACGCATTTCACGCTTCAGCTCGCCATCTATTCCGCACGCGCGAAAAACGCGCGGACGGCCGCGGGCTGCTATTGGGTGGCCGCCGCGGACCTCAGCGATGCGGGTCTTTCGAGCGTCATGTCCAAAGCGGTCGCTTACGCGCTACGGTGCGAAGAAGGGACGCTTGCGGGCTAATACGCGCCGAAATGCGACTTTGCTGAAAATGCGGTCAGCGCGATGATCTTCAAATCGAGCCAGAACGACCAATTGTCGATATAGTACAGGTCATGCTCGACGCGTTTGCGCATTTTTTCATCGTCGGCGATCTCGCCGCGAAACCCGCGTACTTGCGCCCAGCCGGTGATTCCCGGCTTGACGTTGTGCCGGCGGGCATATTGCGCGATGCGCCGTTCATAGAGCTGATCATGAACCAGCGCGTGCGGCCGCGGACCGACAAGCGACATTTCGCCGGTCAATACATTGATAAGCTGCGGCAGTTCATCGATGCTGAAGCGTCGCAGGAAGTAGCCGATGCGCGTGACGCGCGGGTCGTCGCGCGTCGCCGACCTCAGCGCCGCAGTGTCCTCCATCGTCTTCATCGTGCGAAATTTATAGATTCGGAACGGCTCTTGATTAAAGCCATAGCGCCGCTGAAGAAATAAAGCGGGACCTGAGCTATCCAGCTTGATGAGTAACGCGACGAGCGCAAAGAACGGCGACAGCGCGATCAAAGCTAGCGATGCGGCGGCGATGTCGAATAAGCGCTTTTCGATCATTTGAATGGTCGTCAGCGGGCGACGCGTGACGTTGAGGCTCGATATCGGGCCGAGCTTGAAGACTTCGGCCTCGCCGAAACGATCGAGTATTTCCTCGGGACCGAGATGAATCTCAGCCGGCGTACGGAGGAAGGCGTCGACGCAGCGCTCGATCAAACGCGCCCTCGACCAAGGGATCGCGATAAAGACATCGTCCGGGCGCAGAACTCTGACCGTCGCGGAAGCGAGCGCGAGATCGTCTGAAATATAATCCTCGATGTCGCGGATCACGGAGGCCGCGACAATCTCCATACCCGATTGCGCGAGATTGTAGCGCCCTACGAATGAAGCGAGTTCGCTCTCCAATCCCACCAGAACGAGACGTCGCGGCGGCAGAAGCTCCCAGCGTTTAGCCGCGCCGACGAGCCAGACGAGCGCCACACGCACGCCGCCGAGGGCTAGGAAGCCGAAGACATACAAAACGCCCGTCGCGCCACGCGAAAATGTCGCCTTGCTGAGGAAGTCGAGCGCCAAAACACAGAAGAATGCGATATGCCAAACCGAAAGGCACCGCCC
>JASLHV010000252.1 GCA_030153205.1 Roseiarcus sp.
AAACGGCCGCGCTATTATGAATTTTTTTGCGGCGGCGGCATGGTCCGCGCCGGCCTTGGCGCGGCCTGGGAATGTCTCCTCGCCAATGACTTCGACGCCAAGAAGGCGCGCGCTGATGCGGCGACTTGGGGAACGGACAGGCTTCGCGTCGGCGACATTCACGACCTCAGCGCTGACGACGCGCCAAGTCGCGCCGATCTTGCTTGGGCGTCCTTCCCTTGTCAGGATCTTTCGCTCGCGGGCCCCGGCGGCGGATTGAAAGGAAAAAGATCCGGCGCCTTTTGGGGCTTTCACGCGCTGATGGAGGGACTCGTTCGCGCGGGGCGCTCGCCCAAAATCATCGCGTTGGAAAATGTCGTCGGCGCGCTGACTTCCAATCGCGGCGCCGATTTCATCGCGATCTGCCGCGCCGTACAAGAACTCGGCTATCGCTTCGGCGCTTTGACGATCGATGCGGCGCATTTTACGCCGCAGTCGCGTCCGCGACTTTTCATCGTGGCGATGCAACGTACTCTTTCCGTTCCAGAAGGCTTCGCCCGCGACCGGCCAAGCGATGATTTTGCTTCGCGCGCGTTGCGGCAAGCGCAGGCGCTTTTGCCCGCCGATCTTGCCGCTGACTGGGTGTGGTGGGCGCTCCCCGCGCCGCCCAGGCGCAATGTCGCGCTTGCCGACCTTCTCGAAATCTCGCCAAAAGACGCGCTTTGGCGGAGCCGGGAGGAGACGGAGGCGCTACTCGCGATTTTCTCGCAAGGCTCTCGCGCCAAATTTGAACAGGCGCTCCGCCGCAAGGGCCGCGTGGTCGCAGCGGTCTATCGGCGCATGCGGCCGGACGGCGAGGGGGGCCGTCGCATGCGGGCCGAGGCGCGTTTCGACGGGCTCGCCGGCTGCCTGCGCACGCCACGCGGCGGCTCCAGCCGGCAGTTTGTGCTGGTCGCGGAAGGCGGCGTCGTACGATCCCGGTTGCTCTCCGCACGCGAGGCCGCGCGATTGATGGGTCTGCCGGAAGAGTACCAATTGCCGGCGCGCTATAACGAGGCTTACCATCTCGTCGGCGACGGCGTCGCCGCGCCCGTCGTACGTTTCCTGGCGGAGCATATATTGGAGGCTTTGGCCCAAAGCGACGCCCGCCCGGTCCTCGAGGCGGCGGAATGACCAGCCGAAAACTAACGCAACGGGAAAAACCGCGCATTGCGATGGATCGCTCCGCCATGATGCGGGCGGTGAAGTCGCAAGACACCGGCCCGGAGCGGGCGCTGCGCAAAATGCTTCGCGCCATGGCGCCGGGTTATCGGCTGCATCGCGCCGACCTTCCGGGCAAGCCGGACGTCGTTTACGCTTCGCGTCGCCTGGCGATCTTCATGCATGGCTGCTTTTGGCATGGCCATGATTGCAAGCGTGGCGCGCGGCCGCCGAAGAACAACGCCGACTATTGGCGCGGCAAGATCGCCCGCAATCGCGCACGCGACGAAAAGAACGTCATCGCGCTCCAGGCGCTCGGCTGGCGGGCGCTGACGATCTTTGAATGTGAGTTAAAAGACGCGCCTGGGCTGGAGGCGCGGCTCAGCGAAGCCCTTGCCGGTTCACGCGATGGTACGTACTATCGGTTGGGATGCTGAGCGCGGATGGCTGCTGCGAAGCGTTCGACGCCGCGTCGCAAGGCCTCGACGATGCCGGCTTCAGCGAGCAGGACGTCGACGTTCCTCGCCTCGCTCGGCGCTTTTACCGTGACGAAAGCCTCGGCGACGAGTTGCGCCGACATGGTTGCGAGAATTTCGCGTAAGCTCGCCTGAGCATGAAAAGCGCGCGGCGACGCGTTGATCAGCATGACCGGCTTCCCCGGAAATTCGGTCGAGCCGACCAGCCAGTCGAGCATGTTCTTGAAGGCCCCCGGTAGGCCGTGGGCATATTCCGGGCAAGCGAAGATGAGGCCGTCGCTCGCGGCGACTTCGGCGCGAAGCGTCGCTGCTTGCGGCGGCAGCGGGTCGCCATCGTCGTCGGGATTGAAAGCCGGCAGCGAACCAAGGCCGCGATAGATGGCAATCTCGACATCGGCGGGCGCGAGCTGCTGCGCGCACGCCAGAAGCGCGGCATTGGCCGATGTCGCCCGCAGGCTTCCCGAAATGGCAAGAATTTTCATGGGCGCGTTCCAAAGGCCGAATCGCGAGGGCCGTCATGGAGCACGAAGGCGGGCGCGCCGACAATTGCCGCCGAGCCCAGATTTCGCATGCAATGGAACTTGCGCCGATCCGGAACGTTAGAGCCCGCTAGGGTTTGCGCCGAGGAGCGGGCTGGGAATGAACGAGCGGGTGTCTGACGGATCCGATAAGCAAAAAAGCAGCTCGGACGGCGGTTTTGTCCGAATGTCGACTGGAAATATAGGCTTCGATTTCATTCTTGGCGGTGGGCTGCCTCGAGATCGGGTTTATTTGCTCGAGGGCTCTCCGGGCTCTGGCAAGACAACCTTGGCCCTCCAATTTCTGCTCGAGGGCGTGCGTCATGGCGAGCGCGGGCTTTACGTTACGCTTTCGGAGACGCGCGAAGAAATAGGCAGCGTTGCAGCGTCGCATGGCTGGACGCTCGAAACCCTCGACGTCTTCGAGCTCTCCTCCGCCGAAGAGGTGCTCGGCAAGGAGCGCGAGCAATCCGTTCTCCATTCCTGGGAATTGGAGCTCGGCGGCACCATCAAGCTGATCCGTGACCAAGTCGAGAGAATCAAGCCGAACAGAGTCGTGTTCGACAGCCTCTCGGAATTGCGTCTTCTGGCTGAGGACGCGTTGCGCTATCGTCGTCAGGTTCTGGCGCTCAAACAGTTTTTCGCCGGTCGCAACACGACCGTGCTTCTCGTCGACGATTTGACCACGTTGAACGGCGAACGAGACAACCATCTCCACAGTCTTTGCCACGGCGTCATTACCTTGGAGCGGATGACGCTCGAGTTCGGCGCGACACGGCGGCGCGTGGAAATTCAAAAATTGCGCGGCATCACCTTCATCGGGGGTTATCACGATTTTATCATCCGCAGGGGCGGCGTCGATATTTTCCCAAGGCTCGTCGCTTCCGAGTATCGTACCTCGCAGGTCGGCCAGCCGACTCCGAGCGGCGTGGCCGAATTGGATTCGCTTCTCCATGGCGGACCGCCCGGCGGCACAAGCACCTTGCTGACCGGGCCTCCGGGCGCCGGCAAGACGACGATCGCCTTGCAATATATCGACACAGCCTGCCGTCGTGGCGATCGTTGCGCGATCTATCAATTCGATGAACGGACCGGCACGCTTTTGTTGCGTGCGAAGTCGTTCGGTCTCGATCTGCAAAGACATATCGACGAAGGACGCCTGGTCATTCACCAGATCGATCCGGCCGAGCTTTCGCCCGGCGAATTCACCCATCGCCTGCAACAAGAAGTGCAAACGCAAAACTGCCGCATGATCGTCATCGACAGTTTGAACGGCTACCTCGCCTCGATGCCGCAAGAACAACATCTCGTGCTGCATCTGCATGAACTTCTGTCTTATCTCAACGAAAAGGGCGTCACGACTTTCTTGATCGTTCCGCACCAGGGATCGATCGGCGTCACGGCGGCGGATATCGACATTTCCTACATCGCCGACGTGGTTATTCTGGTGAGATATTTCGAAGCAGAAGGGCGCCTTCGCAAGGCGATCTCCGTTTTGAAGAATCGCAGCGGACCGCATGAAGATACGATTCGAGAATTGCGCATCGATTCGCGCGGCGTTCGCGTTGGCGAGCCGCTCAGGGAATTTACAGGAGTTCTAACCGGCTCGCCGCATTATGTCGGGCCGGCGGCGCCGCTGATGGAAGATCGACAACGTGGGTCATAGAACAGCGCGCGAAGGACATCGGGTTCTCATCGCTGCGCCTTTCGGGCGTGACGCGGAAAGCGTCGCGACTGTACTCTCAAACGACCGTTACGACGCCCGCATCTGCGCCACCCTTGCCGAAGCGGCCGCTACGCTCGACGAACATGTCGGCGCTGTCCTTCTTACCCAGGAGGCATTGCGCGAAGATTTGGGGCCGCTACGCCAGGCGCTAAGGGCGCAGCCGGCATGGTCGGATATTCCTTTCATTCTCTTGGCGTCACGGCAGGCGGGCCGCGCCGCGATCGACACCATTCGTCAGACATTGTTTGAAATCGCCACCAATGTGATCGTGCTCGAGCGTCCGCTCGGCTCGTTTTCGCTGATCAGCGCTGTCGCCGCCGCCATGCGTTCGCGGCAGAAGCAGTTCGAAATGCGCGACCGCCTGGCGGATCTGTCGAATAACGCGCAGGAGCTGAGCCGCCGTCACGAGGAGCTTACGAGGAGCCAAGTCGCCTTGCGGGAAAGCGAGTCGCGGCTCCAGGCTATTACGGATTCCATTGATCAGATTGTCTGGTCGGCGCAGCCCGACGGTCATCACGACTATTTCAATCAGCGTTGGTACGACGTCACGGGCGCGGAGAGATCGCCGGCTGACGGCGACGGCTGGATCGAAATGATCCACCCTGACGATCGTGCGCGCGCGTCGGAAAACTGGCGCCAGTCTCTCGCGTCAGGCGAGCCCTATCATATCGAATACCGCTTGCGACAGCGCGGCGGACTCTTTCGCTGGGCGATGGTGCGCGCCCAGCCTATTCGCGACGAGAAGGGGCGGATAACCCGTTGGTACGGCACGTCCACCGACATTCAGGAAATTGTTCAGGCCCGCGAAGTTTTGGCTTGGACGCGCGAAGAGCTCGAAAAAATGGTGAAAGAGCGCACCGTCGAGCTGGAGCGCACGCATGAAATCTTGCGCCAAAGCCAGAAAATGGACGCCGTCGGAAAGCTGACGGGCGGCATCGCGCATGATTTCAACAATATGTTGACCGGCATTCTCGGCGCGCTCGACATGATGAAACGCCGCATCGAGACCAATCGCCTTGACGATCTCAGACGCTTCATCGATATCGCGGCGAGCTCCGCGCAGCGCGCCGCTGCGCTTACGCAGCGGCTGCTCGCGTTCTCCCGACGCCAGTCGTTGGACGCCAAGCCGACCGATATCAATGCGCTGATCGCCTCCGTGCAGGACCTGCTGGCCAGAACCATCGGCGAGCGTATCGCGCTCAAGCTTCAGCTCTTGGAGGGCAAGCTTGTCAGCGTCGTGGACGCCAACCAGCTCGAGACCGTGATCCTCAATCTCGTCATCAACGCGCGCGACGCCATGCCGGACGGCGGCGTCCTGAGCATCGAGACGAAGACAGTCGACCTCAGAGATGCACATGCCGCAAAGCTCATCGGGGTCAGACCGGATCGTTACGTTACCGTATCCGTATCCGACACGGGCGTTGGCATGGCGCCCGACGTGCTCGAGAAAGTCTTCGAACCGTTCTTTACCACCAAGCCGATCGGGCAGGGCACAGGCCTTGGCCTCTCCATGGTTTATGGCTTCGCCAAACAGAGCAACGGCCAGGTGCGGATCGACAGCCGTCCGGGCGAGGGAACCTCGGTGAGGTTGTTTCTGCCGGCGTCGGAGACCGTCGAGATTGTCGGCGAAGACGGCGTCCAGGAAGTCGCGACGCGTGGGCGCGGCGAGACTATTCTTGTCGTCGAGGACGACCAGTCGGTTCGCCTCTTGGTTCGCGAGGTTCTC
>JASLHV010000281.1 GCA_030153205.1 Roseiarcus sp.
GTTCATCGACATCGCCCTCGGCCTCGGCCTCTACCTGCTCCTGATCGGCCGCGGCCTCGTACGCGTCCGTCCCACCTGGGCCCAAGCCCTCCTCAACTCCTGGTCCTGGCTAACCCGCCGCTCCAGCTAACGCTCCTCAGCCCGCTCGGCTAAACCCAACGCATCCGTGTTCTCCCATCGACCGTACCGGGGTATACCCCCTAAGTGTCCCAAAACGGGAAAGCGGACCGAGCCGCAGTCCGCTTTTCCAATTCCAGTTTCAATTTTCCAATTTCCGCCGTCAGGCCAGCTCGCCGCGCTTGGCGAGATCCCGGATCCGGTCCGAGGCCCGAAACGCCAGCGCCTCAATCGTCATCGTCGGCTGCCCGCGCCCTGACGTCACAAAGCTGCCGCCGTCGCAGAGGAACAGATTCTTCACATCGTGCGTCCGGTGATCCGCATTGACCACTGAAGTCTTCGGGTCATTGCCCATCCGGCACGTCCCGAGCAGATGCACACCGAATGACTGCTCTTCGATCGGGAACGACCACTTCTGCTTCGCTCCCGCCGCATCCAGCAGCTCGAGCCCGCGTGCGTTCAGCCACGTCGCCAGCTTCAAATCGTCGGGATGGTCCTTGTAAGTCAGGCACAACGCCGGCAATCCCCAGTCGTCCTTCACGTCGGCATCGAGCGAGATGCTGTTCGTCTCGAGCGGCAGCGACGTGCCGTGCGACATGATCTCCATCGTGCGCGTGAAGTTGTGCGCTATTGCATCCTTGAAACCCTTGCCCCAGCGCGGAGTACCTGGGGGCAGAACACCAGCGGCAAAACCAATCGGCGTCAGATCGAATCGCGCATCGATCCCGCCGCCGCCGTAAAAGCCGACCTTCTGCGCGTCGAGTTCGTAAAAATCATGAATGATGCGGCTGACCGCAAATCCCTTGTAGTCGTTGAGCGGCTCTTCAAACACTCCGATCGAAACGGCACCCGAATTGAACATCAAATGCTTGCCGACGAGTCCGCTGGAATTGGCGAGTCCATTCGGAAATTGTTTGTTGGCCGAAAGCAGCAGCAGCCGCGGCGTTTCAGCTCCGTTTGCCGAAATCACAACCGCTTTCGCCTTCTGCAAATGCACGTTGCGCTCGGAGTCGAAATAAACCGCGCCGGTCGCGCGTCCGTTCGCATCGATCTCAATCTTGTGTACGTAGGAATTCGGCCGGATTTCGCATTTTCCGGTTTTCTCGGCGACGTGAATCATCGCTGCGAGCGAACTCGATTTCGCTCCGACCTCGCAGCCGAATCCGAGACAGAATCCGCAATTCACGCAAGCGCTGCGTCCCGCGCGCGGCTGCGACAAAATCGCCATCGGCGCCGGAAACGGATTCCATCCAAGCTTCCGCCCAGCCTTCTCGAGCAGCACACCGGAGCACTTCGTCGGTAGCGGCGGCATCGGATACGGCTTCGACCGCGGCGGATCGAACGGACTTGCGCCGGCCAGGCCCGAAACTCCGACTTCCCAATCTACCTTCGTGTAGTAGGGCTCGAGATCAGCGTAAGTGATCGGCCAGTCCGCAAAGCCCGTGCCGGAAATCGGTCCGATCTTCGTGCGCTCGATGAAATCGATCTCATGGAATCGCCAGAAATTCGCGGTGAAATGGACGCTCGTCCCGCCGACAAGCCGGCCATATGCAATGGTGCGCTGCACCTTTGCAGCGTCGTTCGGCGTCTTGCGAAATGTATTCGGCTGAAGCTTCGGGTGATTCGTCAGCAGATCTTCGTTGAGAACTTTGACTTCGTTATGCGTGAAGTCCGCTTCCGTCAGGTACGGCCCCTGCTCCAGCACGACGACGCGAAATCCGTTCGAGGAGAGTTCTTTCGCAATGATGCCGCCGGCGGCGCCCGATCCAACGACGACGAAATCGACTTCCTCTGACGTCTTGTACTTCGGCATGTCAGGCGTCATGACTGCCCCTTGCCCGACGCCGGGCTGACCGGCCGCCAGCCCGCGTAATCTTTGTCGTAGTAGCCGAACGGCGCATGAAACATGTGCTCGCGCTCGCGCCCGATCACCGCCCAGCCGACGCCCTTCGGATCGCCGCCGGCGTCAGGATCAAGTAGAAACGCCACAATCGTGTGCATGCGCACGGTCTCGAAGAAATTGATCGCGCCGTTCCTTTGGCGGTACGGCCTCCGTGTCGGCCTCGCATCCGGAGGATCGTAAGTGTGCAGGATTTCGTCCTGCTGCTCGGGCGTCGCGCTCGAAAATTTATCAACCGTCGCGAACATCTCGTGCGCGCGCGCTTCCAGCTCTGGCAAACCCTCGCGGTAGTCCTTCTGCTGATCAACCGCAAAGGTCGTCAGCGCGCGATCGATGAAATAGACAGCGCCAGCCTCGCGCGCCCCGGGCGTATCGGTCGTGGGGATGATGCGCGCGGTAATCGCGTCGATCTCGACGGCTTGTGCCGGAGTGAAAAAACTCAGTTTGGCGGCTTCGGGAGCTTGCACTGCGTGGCGGGCGTGGGTAGCGGCGGAGCAGAGCGAGGGCCAATGCGAGGAAACCCAGATTGCCGTCAGGCTACTACACGAACGCAATAGAAAATCGCGACGATTCAGATCGTTCATCATAATTTTTGTTGGGCTCGAGGACTTAACTGCTGCGACTTTAAGATGCCGCCATTGTAACGGTCAACGGCAAAGCTCCGATAGCTGAAATTGAAATCTTGCATCGCCCCATGGCCGAAAGCCGAACCAATGTGGCCTGCCCGTTTGCGGCCAACTGCGCCGCTGGTGTACGATTTCAACTCACCGAAAGCGCAATCGATTGAGATAGTTCCGGACTATCGCGCCGGATTGTGAACTACGCATGGCTACGCTTACAGGCGGTATCGGCACAGGCAGTAAGTGGCTGATGGACAAGATTGTCGGAGCGCTCGCCGCCACCGGCGTGAACCCTAATTTCCTAACGTTCCTCGGACTCGTGGTGAACTTCGTAGCCGCAGCGATGTTTGCGATCGGCCACTTCTTCACCGGCGCGCTGATTATTTTCTTCGCCGGATTCCTGGACATGCTCGACGGCCAGGTGGCTCGCCGCCAGAATCGCGTGACCGCTTTCGGCGCGTTCTACGATTCCACGCTGGATCGCTACGCCGACATGGCGTTATACATGGGCCTGCTCGTCTATTACTCCGTCAGCGGCCGCACCCCCTACGTCGTGCTCGCAGCCGTCGCAACCGCAGGCTCGGTGATGGTCAGCTATACGCGTGCCCGCGCCGAATCGCTCATCCCTCTCTGCAAAGTCGGATTCATGGAGCGCCCCGAGCGCCTCGTGCTCCTCATCATCGGCGGCGTCTTCAACCGCATGGCCGCCGTCCTCTGGGTGATCGCAGTCGTCTCCACAATCACCGTCATCCATCGCATTGTCTTCACCTGGCAAGAAACGCGCGCCGGCCGCACCCTCCCCGGCATCCGCCTCAGCCTGTAATTGATTCACGGCTGCAATGTAGCTACAATGATATCGAGGTAGCTACAATGGTTAAGGTCGGCAGCCGCGAATTCAAGAACCGCCTAGGACGCTACCTGCGCGCCGTCCGCCAAGGCAAAACCCTCATCGTGACTGACCGCGGCAAAGCAGTCGCAAAGGTGTCCCCACCGGATGCGGATCCGGCCCCAACTCCATCGTTAGATGAAGTCTTGGACCGCCTCGTGGGTCATGGCCTTAC
>JASLHV010000329.1 GCA_030153205.1 Roseiarcus sp.
TCGTGCCGGGCGAACGTCTTGGCATCCACGCCCATAATGACACTGAGAACGCCGTCGCCAATTCCCTCGCCGCCGTGGCCGCCGGCGCACGGCAAATCCAAGGCGCGCTCAACGGTTTGGGCGAGCGCTGCGGCAACGCCAATCTTGTCTCGTTGATCCCGACGCTGCTGCTCAAGAACGAATTCGCCCAAAAATTCGAGATCGGCGTGACGCCGGATTCCTTGCGCGAAATCTCAAACATCTCGCATGCGCTGGATGAGCTTCTGAACCGTGCTCCCAATCGCCAGGCGCCCTATGTCGGCGCCTCGGCTTTCGCGACCAAAGCGGGCATTCACGCCTCAGCGGTGATCAAGGATCCGCGCACCTATGAGCATGTACTGCCGGAAAGCGTCGGCAATGCGCGGGCGATTTTGGTTTCGGACCAGGCGGGAAAGTCCAACCTCCTCGTCCAACTCGCGCGGCTTGGCGTCCAAGTGGCGCCAGACGATCCGCGCCTCTCGCGCCTGCTCGATCGGGTCAAAGAGAAAGAGGCGCAAGGCTACGCCTATGAGGCGGCTGACGCCTCTTTCGAATTGCTCGCTCGCTCGATCCTCGGCGAGACGCCGAATTTTTTCGAGGTCGAGCGCTTCAGCGTCAATGTCGAGCGGCGATACAATGCGGTCGGCGATCTGGTCACGGCTTCTGAGGCGATCGTCAAGATCAAGGTCCGCGGCGAAGAGCTGATCTCGGCGGCCGAAGGTATCGGTCCCGTCAACGCCCTCGACCTCGCGCTTCGCAAAGACCTCGGCGTGTACCAAAATCATATCCAAGACTTGGAGCTGCTCGACTTCCGGGTCCGCGTCTTCCAGGGCGGCACTGACGCGGTGACGCGCGTCCTCGTCGAATTCGGCGATTCATCCGGCGCGCGCTGGTCGACCATCGGCGTGTCAGCCAATATTATCGACGCCTCGTTCCAGGCTTTGGTCGAGGCGATCAATTACAAGCTGCTCAAGGCAGGGGTGAGGTAGCGCGCTTCGTTCCTTACTCCTGGCCCAACGCCAAACTCTCTTCCAGCATCAGGCGCGCTCGGGCGCGCATCTTCTCCGTCTCGCTCTTCAATTGACCGCAGGCGGCGAGGATGTCGCGCCCGCGCGGCGTGCGTACGGGACTGGCGTAGCCGGCGTTGAAGACGATGTCGGAGAAACGCTCGATCGTCTCCCAATCCGAACACTCGTAAGCCGAGCCGGGCCACGGATTGAACGGGATCAAATTGATCTTCGCCGGCAGGCCCTTGAGCAGCCGCACGAGCGCGCGCGCTTCCGCGGGGGTATCGTTCACGCCCTTCAGCATCACATATTCGAAAGTAATCCGCCGCGCGTTGGAAGCGCCGGGATACGTCCGGCAAGCCTCGAGAAGTTCCTTGATCGGATACTTTTTGTTCAACGGCACAAGCTTGTCGCGCAACGCGTCATTCGTCGCATGGAGGGAGACGGCGAGCATCGCGCCGCATTCTTCGCCGAGCGCCGCCATTTGCGGCGCGACCCCGGACGTCGATACGGTAATGCGCCGCTTCGACAGCGACAGGCCTTCGCCGTCCGAAAGGACGCCGATCGCGTCGCGGATATTGTCGAAATTATAAAGCGGCTCGCCCATCCCCATGAAAACGATATTCGATACCGCGCGCACGCCTTCGCCGGCGGGAACGAGCCCATCGGTTGGCGCGACGCCGCCAGGAAAATCGCCGAGCCGATCGCGGGCGACAAGAACCTGTCCCACAATCTCGGCTGTTGTCAGATTGCGTACCAGCTTTTGCGTGCCGGTGTGACAGAAGCTGCAGGTTAGGGTGCAGCCGACTTGCGAGGAAACGCAGAGCGTGCCGCGGTCGGACTCTGGAATATAGACGCATTCGATCTCGGCTCCTTTGTCGAAAGGGCCGGTCCTCGGCATTTTAAGCAGCCATTTGCGCGTGCCGTCGGCCGAGACCTGCTCGGCGACGATTTCCGGCCGCGTCAGCGTGAAACGCTCGGCCAGCGCCGCACGCATCGGCTTGGCGATGTTGAGCATTGCCGAAAAGTCGGTCGCGCCGCGGAAGTAAATCCAATGCCAAAGCTGTGCGACGCGCATTTTCACTTCGCGCTCGGCGAGGCCCAGGCTGCCTAGCGTCTCGGAAAGTTCGGCGCGCGTGGCGCCGGCGAGCGAAGCCTTCGCCGACGGAACAGCGGCCGGGGGCTCTGCGAGGGTGGAAGACACGTTCATGGCGGCGCTTCTATCATGCGCGAGGCCGCACAGGGAAATTCCGCTCTCCCCGTTTTGCGGGGAGAAGGGATGCGCGCCTGGCGCTGGCCGGCGACGCTTCGGATTTGCTAATCTCTCCTAAACATCCTTCCAGGAGACGCCCATGAACGTCCGCACCACCGAAGGCGCCGCGGCGCTGCCTTTCAGCTCGAACATTATCGGCGGCGCCAGCGTCGGCGCAGCGGATGGACGGGTCGTCGACGTGATTTGCCCCTCCGACGGCAAGCCCTTCATGCAGATCGCCCGGAGCGGCCCGGAGGATGTCGATCGCGCGATCAAGGCGGCGCGTAAGGCTTTCGAGGGCGATTGGGGCAAGCTCACGGCGACCGAGCGCGGCCGGATGCTCGTCAAACTCGGCCAGGCGATCGCCGACAATGCGGCTGAACTCGCCGCGCTGGAGTCGCGCGACACCGGCAAGCCGTTGAAACAGGGCAAAGCCGACATGGTCGCCGCCGCTCGCTATTTCGAGTTTTACGGCACTGCAGCCGACAAGCTGCACGGCGACACGATCCCCTTCCTCAACGGCTATACGGTTGCGATCGTCCGCGATCCGCATGGCGTCACCGGCCACATCATTCCGTGGAATTATCCGGCCCAGATTTTCGGCCGGTCGATCGCCGCTTCGCTCGCATGCGGCAATGCCTGCGTCGTGAAGCCTGCCGAGGACGCGTGCCTTAGCGTCATCCGCATCGCCGAACTCGCCCGCGATGTCGGCTTCCCGGACGGCGCGTTGAATATGGTCGCCGGCCTCGGCGGCGAGGCGGGCGCGGCGCTGTCAGCTCACGCAGGCCTCGACTTCATTTCCTTCACCGGCAGCCCTCAAACAGGCGCCGCGATCCAGGCCGCTGCGGCGCGCAACAATATCGGCGTCACGATGGAGCTTGGCGGCAAGTCGCCGCAAGTCGTCTTCGCCGACGCTGATATCGAAGCGGCGGCGCCGGTCATCATCAACGCGATCATCCAGAACGGCGGCCAGACGTGCTCCGCCGGTTCGCGCGTACTAATCGAGCGCAAAGCCTATGACGCCTTCTCCAAAGCGATCGCCGAGCGTTTCGGTAAAGTGCGCGCCGGCGCACATGAGAAGGATCTCGACATGGGCGCCATGATCAACGCCAAGCAGCAGGCGCGCGTGAATGGTTTCCTCGCCAAGGCGAAAGAGGACGGCGTTAAGATCGCGGCCGAAGGCGCGCTCGACGCCGAGGCGCCGAAGGGCGGCTTCTATGTCACGCCGACGCTTTTTGCCGACGTGCCGCGCAGCAATGTCCTCGCCAATGACGAAGTCTTCGGTCCTGTCCTCGCGATGATGCCTTTCGAGGATGAAGCCGACGCGATCGCGCTGGCCAATGGCACGCCTTACGGCCTCATCGCGGGCGTCTGGACGACCGACGCCAAACGCTCCGTCCGCGTCGCGCGTGCGATGCGCTGCGGCCAGGTCTTCGTCAACGGCTATGGCGCTGGCGGCGGCGTCGAACTGCCGTTCGGCGGCGTGAAGAAGTCCGGTCATGGCCGCGAGAAAGGCTTCGAGGCGCTTTACGAATTCTGCGCGACCAAGACGATCGTCATCAATCACGGTTGATGTTTAGCGAAGGTCAGAATCGCAATGCCGATATCTCATCCCGCGTTCGCGCGTGCGGAAGCTTTTTGCAAAGCCTATGACCTTCGCATTCCTATCCTTCTTGCGCCGATGGCCGGCGCCTGTCCGCCGTCGCTGTCGATCGCGGTCGCCAATGCTGGCGGACTGGGCGCTTGCGGCGCGCTTTTGATGGAGCCGCAGGCGATCAAGGCATGGGCCTCCGAGGTCCGCGCGGGGGGCAATGGCGGCTTTCAAATCAACCTGTGGATCCCAGACCCGCCGCCTGAGCGCGACCCGGACAAAGAAGCGGCGGTGAGGACTTTTCTTGCTCAATGGGGCCCGGACGTTTCGCCCGACGCCGGCGACGCCAAACCGCCGGATTTCGCCGCCCAATGCGAGGCGATGCTCGAGGCCGGCCCTGCGATCGTTTCATCGATCATGGGGCTGTACCCACCGGCATTTGTTGAGCGATTGAAGGCGCGCGGCGTGAAATGGTTTGCCGTCGCGACGACCGTCGCGGAAGCAAAAGCCGCGGAGGACGGCGGCGCTGACGCGATCATCGCCCAAGGCATGGAGGCAGGCGGCCATCGCGGGGCTTTCGACGCGGCCAGGGCGGAAAACTCGATGGTTGGCCTTTTCTCCCTGCTGCCCGCCGTGGTCGACGCGGTGAAGGTGCCTGTCGTCGCCACCGGCGGCGTCGCCGACGCCCGCGGCGTCGCTGCGGCTTTCCTTCTTGGCGCTTCTGCGGTGCAGGTCGGCACCGGCTTTCTACGCAGTCCCGAGGCGAAGCTCGCTTCCGCCTGGGCTGACGCGATTGGCGCGAGCGCGCCGGAACAGACATTGGTTACGCGCGCCTTTTCCGGCCGCGCGGGACGCAGCGTCGCGAACGCCTATGCACGGGCGGCGGCTACGACCGAAGCGCCGCCTCCGGCGCCTTATCCCGTGCAACGCGGATTGACCCAGGCCATGCGTCAGGCGGCGACGAAGGACAACGACATCGACCGGATGCAGGCCTGGGCCGGGCAATCGGCCCGATTGGCGCAGGCGCGCCCAGCCGGCGAAATCGCGACCGCGCTTTGGGACGATGCGCAAAATCTTCTGCGTGGCGGATCCGCATGAGACGCCTCTCTCAGAGGCGAACCGATCGACTGCAGAGACTCAACACGGCGGCCACGACGAAGATGATCGAGAAACCGCTGTTCTCTGTCGAAATCTGATAGACGTACGAAAAAATCATCGCGCCGGCGCAGATGGCGATTTGTAAAATCGTCATCGGCCAAAGATTGGGCGCCCGGCCTTCCGCGCCGCCGAAGCGCGCGCGTAGAGCAGCAAACAACGCGATGAGGGCGGCGATCGCGAGCCCATGCAAGACCTCAGAAGGCCTCGCTAAAGGCTGTCCCAGGAAATACATCAAGAAAGTGACGAGTATGATCAAAACGCCATAGGCCGTCGCCGCGAGCAGCAGCGGCCAAACGTCGAGATGGGCCCTTGCGAGGTTGGCGGCGGCGCCTAGTCTGGATGCGGGGCTGCGCGGAAGGCTAACGAGAACCAGCGAACCAATAGCGGCGACGGCGAGGATGACGGAGCCGATCACGGGGCTGACGGGTATGGCGCCGGTGCGGGAAAGTTCTAGCCAAAGCGCAATGGCGTGCGGCGTCTGAGCGACGAGCGGCGCGGCCAAAAGGATGAGCAGTCCGTCGCCATAGCCATAACGCGTGACGAAATTTGAGAGCCATAAGAGAACGGCCGTGGCGCCGATCGCCGTGACGACGAGCCCAAGACGGAAAAAGAGCCCAGGCTCGTCGACAAAGCCTCTCATCTTCTCGACGGCCATGGCGATGCCGAAGGCTTGAAATCCCGCAACGACCAAAGCGAGTACGCGATCGGCGCGATCCACCTTGACGGCATTCTGCGGCCGCGAGCTCCACCGTCCCAGCGGCGGGATGACGAGACGAAGGATTTCGATGATCGACAGCGCCAGGATGATCGGCGTGACGCCAAGCGCAAAAATCGAGATGCGCCCAAGCGTCGGGCCAAGGCCGATTCTCTGCAGAAAATCCGGACTGAAGCCAGGGAATGGAATATGCGTCCCAAGAAATAGGACGACAAGCGCGCCTATGGTTATCAAAGCGCGAACGAGCGGATCCTGGCGAGGCGCGCTAAGGTCGGCGGTCGTCAATATTCCCCTCCAGTTCGAAGTCGCCTATCGACTTGGCGCGCGGCGCCTATCCTCCGAATATATCGTTCGTCTGAGCTGTCACGCGTACGAAAGTCGTGCGTTTCGGCACCTCTTTGAGCTGTGTCGCGCCAATATAAGTCATCATGGAGCGCACGCCGCCCAGGATTTCGCTCATCGTGTTTTCAACCGCTCCACGGTACGGGGTTTCAACGGTCTTTCCTTCGGCGGCGCGATAAGCGGCGACGCCCCCGGCATATTTCTTCATCGCCGTCTCCGACGACATGCCGTAGAAAGTCATGCCGACTGGCACTTTTTCGCCGTTGCGCTGTTCGTAGCGGATTTCGCCGTCGCATTCGTCGTGTCCGGCCAGCATGCCGCCGAGCATGACGAAATCCGCGCCCGCGCCATAGGCTTTGGCGACGTCCCCCGGGACCGTGCAACCGCCGTCGGCGCAGACTTGGCCTTTGAGGCCGTGCGCGGCGTCGGCGCATTCGATGATCGCGGAAAGCTGCGGATAGCCAACGCCAGTGACCCTGCGCGTCGTACAAACCGAACCGGGGCCAATGCCGATTTTCACGATGTCGGCGCCCGCGAGGATCAACGCCTCCGTCATATCGCCGGTCACTACGTTGCCGGCCATGATGACCGCGTCGGGGTTTTGATCGCGGGCACGCTTGAGCGTATCGAGGAATTTTTCCGCGTACCCATTCGCGACGTCGAGGCAAAGGTGTTTGATCGCCGCGAGCTTTTTGACCTTCGCGAGTTTAGCGAAATCGGCCTCCGTCGTGCCGATCGAATAGAAGGCGTGCGCGCCATCTTCGCTGGCGAAAAATTCGCCTAACGCCTTTTCCGGGTAATGTTTGTGCAATGCGGTCATTGCGCCGGAGCGGCCCAACGCGCGCGCCATGGCGAGCGTGCCGGTGACATCCATATTGGCGGCGATGAGCGGAAAGCCGGTCCATTCCGTTCCAGTGTGAAAGAAACGGAAGGTTCGATACACATCGACTTCGTTTCGGGAATTCAATGTCGATCGCTTCGGGCGAATGAGCACGTCTTTGAAGTCGAGTTTGATGTCGCTTTCGATACGCATGAGAATTCCGATTAACTGAGCGGGCGAACCGAGGTCGCCTATATTTGGCTTTAGACTTAGCACGTTCGATGGCCCGTGGCCTATCTGCTCGCCGGACGGGTCACGGGCCTTTTTCGATGGTGGGTCTAAGCTTTGATCCGCGCGACGCGCGCTCGTGTAGCCTCGCGTAGTCTCTCCGGCGCGATTGAAAAAACGGCAGTGGGCGCGCCGGCCGCCGCCCAAACGACCTCATGGGCGAGCAGGTCTTCATCCATGATCGTCGCAAGCGGCCTTGCGTGACCGAATGGTGGAATGCCGCCAATGGCGAATCCCGTCGCCTCCCGGACGAACCGGCCGTCCGGCCGTTCGAGCTCTTCGCCGACGAACGAAGCGGCGAGATTTTCGCCGAGCCGATTGTCGCCCGCGACGAGAAAGAGCATCGCCTTGCCGCTTAGGCGGCCTCGAAAAATCAGCGACTTCACGATCTGTCCGACCTGGCAGCCGCAGGCGCTCGCCGCCTCGTCGGCAGTCTTGGTCGATTGCGCCATCATGCAAACTTTGATCGGCAGTCCAAGCGCCTGCGCGGCGTCATAGACCCTGCGCGGGCTTCCGGTCAGCAATTCAGGCGGCATCGACTGGACCATTTCCGGGCTCACGATGCTCTCTCCATCGTGCCGCCTTTCTCCCAGACGGCAAGCGCGTCGGAGAAGAACTTGTGGGTCGGCGTCGGTACGCCGAGCGCGTCGCCCATTCTGACAATCGCGCCGGACAGGTACGGCGACTCCAGAGGTTTGCCATTGTCGATATCGAACGCCATGGAGGCGCGGCCCGAACCGGGGACTGCGTCAAATCCCGCTTTGATGCGCGCCGCGTCCGCTTCGGTCAGGCCGACCTTCTTCGCCATCCCGACCGCGACGGCTTCGTCAACCAGCGCATGCAAGAGCCGCCGCGTCCTCGGCTCCTCGCGAATCTGTCCCATCGTGGCGCGGGTAAGGGCTGTCGACGAGGCGAAAGGCGCAAGCAGAGCGAACTTGCGCCATAGGGCAAGCTGAATATCGGCGACAGCTTCGCTTTCTATCCCCGCGGCCTGGCAGGCTTTGAGCAAGGTTTGGACGCGAGGGCTCGTCGCGCGGTCGGCTTCGCCGAATTCGAGGCGCGGCGGAAGGGCGCCATGGATGACATGGCCCGGCGATCCGAGCGTTGCGAAAATGTAAGCAACGCCGGAAACGGTTCGACCCTCACCGAAGATCGCGTCAAGTCGCTCCGCGCTTTCGACGCCGTTCTGGAACGTGAAGACGTCCGCACCGGCCTTGACCACCGGCAACAGCGCTTGCGCGGCCGTCTCGGTGTCGGTCAGTTTGACGCAAAACAGCGCTGCGTCGGCAGGCGGCGCGTCGGCGGGATCGGCGACGCAGTGCGCCGGCTGAACGCGAAAGTCGCCCAGCGAACTCTTCACGAAAAGTCCATCGCGACGAATCGCTTCCCCATGCGCGCCGCGCGCGATGAACGTCACATCCGCGCCTCCGGCGGCGAGCCTCGCGCCGAAATAACCGCCGACGCCGCCCGAGCCCATCACAACGATCCGCATGATCATCCCTCAAATATGGCCGTGACGATTATGCCGGCGTATGTGGGGCGACGCTACGCATGGCTCCGTTGATTTTTCTGAAGGGTTGGTTCGTCACGCTTGTATAGAGATGATCGACTATGTTCTGAATCTCAGGGGTCGAAAAAGAGTACGGAAAGGATCGCTCGAGCACATCTGTTCTGTACCCTATCTCTCGTTTAGCTCGGCCGCCCTTACGCCTTGATAACCATCTCACCGAATAGGAGGCTTTTTAACGATCGTTTTCGCGTATGCTTCAGCATCAGGTCGGCGCTCATCGCTGACTTTACGTGGCGGATAAGTTCATGCGTAAAGAGTTGCGTCTTGTTCCCGTAGTGGGAAGTATCATCCTGTTTGCTTCTGGCCTCGGTCCTGTCCAGGCCGCGCAGGATATCGCTGTCATTCCAGGAATTGGGCCTCGCGATTTGGCCGCGTCTCGTCCGCCCGCCACGGCTCCGGCCGCTCCGGTCAAGGGAGCTTACGGAGGCGGCTTCATCGAATTTCTTGTGACAGGAAATTCAAGCTCTTCGCAGCCGGATAGGCAGGCCGCGCCTTTCGAAGAACAGCATTATGGGCCGCCTCCTGCGCCGGCCTACACGCGCTCCGATTTCGCGTCTCTGGCGACGCCTGAAGTCGAAAGCGATTCAAACGCCGCGCCGGGGGAATTCCGTCGGCAGGAAGTTTCCTACGATGGTCGCGAACGTCCCGGCACGATCGTCATTGATACGCCGCGCAAATTTCTTTTTCTGGTCCAACCCGGCGGCCACGCTATTCGCTACGGCATTGGCGTCGGACGTCCAGGATTTGAGTGGTCAGGCGTGAAAGCAATATCGCGAAAGGCGGAATGGCCGGGCTGGACGCCGCCGCAGCAGATGATGCTGCGCCGCCCCGATTTGCCGTCCCATATGGACGGCGGTCCCGATAATCCGCTCGGCGCGCGGGCCCTCTATCTCGGTTCGTCTCTCTATCGCATCCATGGCACGAACGAGCCGTCGACGATCGGCCGCAATGTTTCGTCGGGCTGCATCCGGATGATGAACCAGGACGTCATCGATCTTTACAACCGCGTGCCGGTGGGCACGAAGGTGATCGTGATCTAACGACGATTAAGCTCGTCGAAACGTTCGCCGATCGCCTCGCGCAAACGGCGACAAAACGAAAGGCCGCTCCTGCTTTTGCAGGAGCGGCCTTTTTTCGTTGCGCAGCGTAGACCTCAGTCTAGCTATTGTCGTCGTTGTCGAATCCGCCCGAATTATCGGCGAAGTCCTGGGCGTCGTCTTGATCCTGATCCATGTCCTGCAGCGTGTCTTGCGCTTGCTGACCGGCTGGATCGGCATTCTCATAGTAGTTGTTGACGACGGTCTCGCCGCCGCCCAAGCCGCCGAGTGAGGAACCGCCGAGCCCAAACCCGCTGTGGCCGCCGAAAAGGCCTCTCAGCGAATCTGCAACGACCATACCGCCCGCGACGCCGGCCGCCGTGGTGAGCGCATTCTGCAGGAAACCCCCGCCAGAAGAAGGCGGTGGCGCGCCCCAAGGCCCGGCACTGGTCGGATAGGGCTGTTGTTGCCCGGGATATGGCGGTTGCGGCGCATAAGCCTGCGGTTGGGGCGGCGAATTATAATTCGGCGTCTTGGCGAAGGCGCTGGCGTCATAATTGTTGCGAGGCGGCGGTGGAGGGTTTTGGCCGCCGCCAAATAACGAGCGACCGAGGCTGCCAAGGAAGCTCGTGTCTTGCTGTGGCGCGTTCTGCCCTTGCGTCTGGGCTTCCAGTTCTTGCAAGCGTCGCGTCGCCGCTTCCAAAGCCTGCTGCTGGACGAGCACGGTTTGAGCGAGAACATAGGGCGCATGCGGTTGCTGGCGCACGGAGTCGTTGATGAAAGCCTCCGCCTCAGCGTCGCGCGGCGTCGATTCGGTCGAAGCGACGCGCTGGAACAATCCGCCGAGCAATTGGCGTTCTTCTGGGGTCATAAAACTCTCCCATTCGGGCGTATCGCCCGGCGAGGATATGGTCTTCCATCAAGGCCGATCCAAGGCCGGCGCAATGTGAAATTTCTGCAATCTCGCTGGATCGGCGCGTGGTTCAGCGGATTTTGACGCCAAATCCCTTGGCGATGAACAGACCGCCATGCTGCAGGCCGCCGCCGTCGATCCCGTGACCGACGCCGAGGGAGAGATGCCATTGGCAAGGAATTTCAGCTTTGGCGAGCGCTTCGGCCGAATCGAAGAGAGCGTCGAATGGGATCATCTGATCCTGGTCGCCATGGATCAGAAGGATCGGCGGCGGCGCGCCTTTGGAATCGCGGGCCGTCGCCTCGGCGAGCTGCTCGGATCCGACGAGCGCGCCCGAATAGCCGAGGATCGTGGCGGGCGCGCGCCGACGGCGCAAACCGACATGCAGCGCCATCATCGTTCCTTGACTGAAGCCGACGAGGGCGAGGTGAGATTCGTCGAGGCCGAGTTTCGCCAGTTCTTCGTCGAGAAAGGCGTCCAGGACCGGCCGCGCCTTGACGACGCCCCGCCAACGCTCGTCGGGATCGCGCATGGTCAGCGGAAACCACTGACGACCCATCGGCGACATGGCGCAAGGCTCGGGCGCATGCGGGGCGACAAAGGCGGCGTCGGACAATAAAGCTCGCCACTGGCGACCGATCTCGATCAGATCGTTTCCATCGGCGCCGTAGCCATGCAGGAACACGACGAGCTGCTTCGCTTTGCCATTCTTCGCGTCAATGCGCGGACCATTGATTGTCGCAGCCATTCGGGCGCCTCGATTATTGAACCCAAGCCCTCTACTCTCAAGAGCCCGCCAGCGCTATGCCTTCGCGGCCTTGGCGATTGGCGCGGTAATAGGCCCAAAGCATGTGCGCCGCTACGCCCCGCAAGGGCCGCCATCGCTCCGCAATCTTTTGCAAAGCGCGGGTATCGGGACGTCGCTTGCGGCCGAGCGCCAGTCTTGCGGCTTCTTGCAAGGCAAGATCGCCGGCTGGGAAAGCATCGGGATGGCCAAGGCAAAACAACAGGAAGACGTCGGCCGTCCAAGCGCCGATTCCTTTCACGGCGACAAGCGCGCGATGCGCCTCCTCGGCGGCAAGCAAGGCGAGACCGTTGAGGTCAAGCGTTCGGCTCTCGATCGCTTCGGCGAGCGCGCGAAGAGCGCGCATCTTCGGCATGGAGAGACCGCAGGCGCGAAGAACGGCGTCGTCGGTCGCGAGAATGCGGGCGGGGGTGAGCGGAGCAAGGTTGGCCTCGACCCGTTTGAAAATCGCATTGGCGCTCGCCGTTGAAACCTGTTGCGACACGATGATCCAGACAAGTCCGGCAAAGCCGGGGTCTCGGCGGCGCAAAAGGGGACGCCCACCGATTGCGACGAGTGTGCCGGCAATTTCGGGATCGAGAAGGAGCAGGCGATCGATCGCGGCGTTCAGCGCCTCCTCGCCGTCGATGAGCGCGCCGGGATGATAGATATTGGCCGCGAGGGTCTTCTGCGACGCCGCTTGTTTTCGACCGGCGCTCGATTTGCCGAGACCCTTGCGCACCGGCGCCCTTTTGCGAACACTCGCGTTCATCAGCCTGTCTTTGTATCGCCGCTCTCATGACCAATGCAGCCAAGCGCGCAGTCTTTCGTTTCGCGCCGACTCCTAACGGACGCCTGCATCTCGGTCACGCCTATTCGGCTCTCTTGAACGCCCAAGGCGCGCGTCGATACGGCGGCGATTTGTTGCTGCGCATGGAAGACCTGGATCGATCGCGTTGCAGGCCGGAATACGAGGCGGCCATTGTGGACGATTTGGCTTGGCTTGGCGTGTCGTTCAAAACCGCGATCCGCCGTCAGAGCGGACATAGCTCGGACTATGCCGAGGCTTATGAAAAGCTCCGGAGCCTGGGCGTTCTCTACCCCTGTTCCTGCGCTAAGGCCGACGTTGCGAAAACCTCTCGCGCCGCGGGCCTTGGCCGCGATCCCGATGGCGCGCCGCTTTACGCCGGCGTTTGCCGTCACCGTTCCCAGCGGAGGTTGGGCGAGGGCGCGTTGACGTGGCGTCTCGACATGACGAAAGCCCGCGAGCTCGCGCCTGGTAAAATCTTTTGGCGCGAATTTGGCGAAGGAGACGAGGAGCGGGCGCAACTTGCTGACCCTGCGGCGTGGGGCGATGTCGCCTTGCGCCGCCGCGGCGCGCCGGCGACGTACCACGTCGCTGTGGCGGTCGACGATGCGCTGCAGGGCGTTACGGACGTGACGCGCGGGCGCGACCTATTCGCCGCCACGAGCCTTCATCGTTTGTTGCAGTGTTTGCTCGGCCTGCCCGCGCCTCGCTATCGGCACCACCGGCTGGTGCTGGACCCTCAAGGCGAGAAAATGTCGAAGAGCGCCTCATCGACGCCGCTCGTCCTTCTGCGAGAGACGGGCGTCTCAGCGTCGGAAATTCGCTCCGCCCTGGGCCTTGAACGTGCGCTAGGCATGTCCCGAATCAGCGTTCAATTCAGTTGAATTTTTGCGCCAGAGGAATCGCTATCGGCGCGGGCGCCGGTCGCGCGGGGGCCTGCGCGACGGCGGGCGCATTAGGCGCTTGCGCGACGAGCTGGTCGATCCGGTCACGTTCGCGCTTGAAGGCAGAGAGCATCTTGCCGTCGAATTCGCGCGTACGCGCGAGCTTGATCCCCATCGGGTCGACGAAGCGTCCGTTGACGATGACCTCGTAGTGGAGGTGGGGTCCGGTCGCCATCCCGGAGGAGCCGAGGTAGCCGATCACCTGACCTTGGTTGACATGGGCGCCTTCAACGATTCCACGCGCAAATCCCGACATATGCGAGTAGGTCGTGACATACCCATTGGCGTGCTGAATTTCGACGCGGCGGCCATAGCCTTGCTCGCCGCCCGCTTTGATCACCGTACCATTGCCGGCGGCCAAAATAGGTGTTCCGACCGCGTTCGCCCAATCCACGCCGGTATGCATTCGCGCGTAATGCATGATCGGATGGAACCGCATCCCGAAGGGCGACGTGATTTCACCCGCCGCGATGGGCTTGCGAATGAGGAATTTGCGGACGGAGCGTCCGCTCTCGTCATAATAGTCGACGCGATTATCGTCCGGCGTCTGGAAGCGATAGTATTTGAAGGTCTGATCGTGAGCGGTGACCGTGCTGAAAAGCAATTCGGGATGTGAATCGATA
>JASLHV010000560.1 GCA_030153205.1 Roseiarcus sp.
ATTCGCTTTTCTGCCTCCGCCTTTTCCCGCCGGGGGCCATCGCCTTCAATTGGCGGCCCGGAGTGGAGGCGCGCCTGAAACCCTCTCGGACGCCGTCGGCATTGACGTTCCCGTCACCGCCCTCGCTACAGCGCCAAACCCGCCCCCGATCGCGACCGGCGCGGGGCCGGCGGCTCTTATGGCGAAAAAACGCATCGATGAGCCCGCGCGCCTCACGATCACGCGGCCAGAATCTTCGGGCAAATTCAGAACGCCAGCGCCCCAAATGAAAGCCGCCGCCTCGCCAGGGGATGCGCGCGTTGCTTCCGCCGGCCAGACGCCGACGGGAAGCGCTGAGGCCGCGCCGCGCGTCTCTGTCCTCTCGGTCGAGACCAATGGCGACGGCGGCCTGCAAGCCAAAGGCTCGGCTGATCCGAACGCGCTTGTAAGACTGTATCTCAACAACGTCTTCGTCGCCGAAGCGACGGCGGGCGCGGACGGGCGCTGGTCGCTTACCGTCGAACGCGGCATGACGCCCGGCGCGTACGCCATCCGCGCCGATCAAATCAATGGCGCTAACGGCCTCGTCAGCGCGCGGGCCGAAGTTCCGTTCAATTACCCCGCCCCGCCGTTGGTCGCCGCTAACACGCCGCCGCCGGCCAATGGTTTGCCGCCGTTCAAATCCACGACGCCGCAGATCGCCGTGGCGACTCCGGCGCCCTCTCACGCCGGCGCGACCAGCACGCCGCCCCAAGTACCCGCCGCTGAGCAGGCGCAGAGCGAGAAGCCGATGGTGAGCGGCCCATCGTCGGCGGCCGCCCCCGCCAAGCCGATTGTTCAAGTCCCGAATGCGGCGCCTGCAGGGGCAAACGCCGAAGCGGGCGAAGCGAAAACCGGCGCCGCAACGCCGCAACCGGCGACGTCCGAGCCCGTTTCCCCAGTCGTTGCGGCGACTCAATCGCCGTCAACGCCAGCCGACGCCGTCGTTGCGGAAGTCCGCACGACGAAAGTCGTGCCCGGGGACAATCTGTGGGATCTCAGCCAGCGATACTATGGTTGGGGGCCGCATTACCGCACCATCTACGCGGCGAATTCGGGGCAAATCCGCGATCCCGCACTGATCTATCCCGACCAAATTTTTGTCGTACCGCAGACGCCGGCGGACTAGCCGCCGCGACGAGATTAAGGCGTCGCCGCGATAAGCTCGCTGTCGGCCTCGGTCATCGTTTCCCCATTGGGGGCGGCGGTGCGCCAATGCGTTTTGACGGCGACGCCGAGCTTCTCGGAAAAGCGGGTTTCGCCGTCAACATTCTGAGCGCCGCTATTCGAAACGATGCTCATCTTCAAGCGTCGGGCGTCCCACGTGCCGGACGGCAGCTTGATCGAACTGACGCCGAAGTCGACGACATCCAACGTTACGGCGCTGGTTGTCGACGCCGGCTTTCGACCCGAATTGGTCCATCCAATCGCCGTGACAGTGGTTCGACAGGGAAACGTCGCATGCTGCGAGTCGCCGTTGGGCGGCAGCGTCTTCAACGGCTCTTCATCGCAATCCATCACATTGGTCACCACCAACGGATCGTCGGCGCTAAGGAGCGTGTCCCCCGCGCTGCTGATGGTCGGCAGCGAGATGACGCGCTTTTCGACAATGAAATAACGTACCTTCAAGTCGGCGTCCTTCGCCAGCGTCGTGCTGAGATCGTCGGGCACCGGAACGAGGATCAATCCGCCGTCCTCGCGGGCGCCGGGCGTGCGGAGCACGTGGGCGCAAAGAGGATCCTCCTCGCGGCCTTTGCAATCGAACAGCATGGCGTCGAGCTTGATGCTCGCTTCGGCGACGGCGCCGTCCGATGAGATAACCGTATAGGAATAAACTTGGCCGACGGTGGTGGTTTTGCCCGCGCTGCTCATGGTCGTGGTGACCAGACGATAAGTCAGTTTCTCGCCCACGGCCGGCGCCAGCCGGCTTTCGTCGGCCTGCGCGGCCACGCTCGCCAGCAACGACAGGACAGAAAATAGAAATCGCATCGTCGCCTCCTCGCTCGGCGGCCGACGCCGACCTCGCGCACCCAGCATCATTACACAGCGCGCAAGAATCAGCGTCCAGGCGGATAAAATTGAATCTATCTTGACTTGACGATTGATGACTGATAAAAATCAAAAATCATCACTATTCACTAAAAAACTATGAACATTGTCGCCAGATCAACCGCCGAAGAGACTCGCGAGCGCATCTTGACGGCCGCCGAGGAGCTTTTCCGTCGGATCGGCTATTACAAAACGACTGTCGGCGACATTGCCCAGGCCTTGGGCATGTCGAGCGCGAATATTTACCGCTTCTTTCCGTCAAAAAACGCAATCAATGAGGCGCTCTGCGGCAAGCTGCTGAGCGACTTGCTGGCGGCAGCGGTGGCCGCCGCTGAATCGCCTGGCGCCTCGGGCGAGCGAATCTTCAATCTTATCCTGACGCTCCATCGCCAGCATCGCGACCATCTCACCCATCACGAGCGCGTCCACGAAATGGTGATGGTGGCCATGGAGGAGGATTGGGCGTCGATCAAAACGTTCATCGGCGCCTGCAAAGGGCTTGTCGAAAAGCTCATCGTGGAAGGACAAACGACGGGCGAATTCGGCCCCGGCGAACCGGCTTTGCTCGCCGAACTCGCTTTCAGCGCCTGCGCTGCGGTTGTCCATCCGATGCTGATCGCCAAATGCGCCGCGGAAGGGCGTACGAGCGAAGAAATCGACGCGATTGCGCAAGGCGTCATTGCTTTCGCCCTGCGCGCGCTCGCGAGCCATCAACCTTTGCCTGCCCTTAGCCCTAGCCCGCAATTGCCGTGACGGAGCGTTGATCATGCGTTTACGTTCCCTCGTGTTCGCTTTTACTTCGGCGCTGGCTCTTGCCGGCTGCAATGCGCAGGGAGAGGTGAAACGGGAAACGCCGCCACGCCCTGTCCTCGTCGCCGAGATTCATTATGCGCCGCGTACCGCGGAGCGGGTCTTGCCCGGCGTCGTCAAGGCGCGGGTGGAGAGCGATCTCGGCTTTCGCGTCGCCGGCAAGATCGCCCGCCGTCTCGTCGACGCCGGCGCAATCGTGAAGAAGGGCCAGCCGCTCGCGACGCTCGACGATTCCGATCTCCGTCTGCAGATGGAGCAGGCGGAGGCTGATCTTTCCGCGGCGAAAAGCGCGCGTCAGCAGCAGGAAGCGGACTTCACCCGAATCGAAACGCTGCATCATCAAGGCTGGTCGGCGACGGCCGATCTCGACAAAATTAAATCCGCCGCCGATCAGGCGCGCGCGACTTTCACCCGCGCCGAGCGCGCCGCCACTTTGGCGCGCGACGCGCTCTCCTATGCTACGCTCGAAGCGGATGCCGATGGAACGGTGACCGCAACCCTCGCCGAACCCGGCCAAGTCGTCGCCGCCGGCGCAGCCGTCGTACGTCTCGCGCATGACGGCGAAAAAGAGGCGATGGTCGCGGCGCCGGAAGCCTTGGTCGAACGCGCGAAGTCAGCCGACGCCCGAGCGGAATTCTGGGCTTTGCCCGGCCTCTCCGTCAAGGCGCCCTTGCGCATGCTGTCGCCCAATGCCGACCCGACGACTCGTACTTATGAAGCACGGTATAGTTTGCCTGACGCGCCGTCCTCGGTTGCGCTTGGCATGAGCGTCAGCGTCAGACTCGGCGGCGATGGTCAGAAAATCGCCCGGGCGCCGCTGGGCTCGATCTTCGATCAAGGCCAAGGCCCGACCGTCTGGACGGTCGATGAAGCGACCGGCGCTATTTCTTCCGTCAAAGTTAGAATCATCGGCTACGACAGCGAATCCGCTTTCATTGCCGAGGGCGCGCCCGAAGGCTCATTGGTGGTCGCCCTCGGCGCCCAAAAACTCGATCCAAGTCAGAAGGTGCGCGTCGTCCGTCATATCGCGGGGCTCTGATGAGTTCGTTCAATCTCTCTCAATGGGCGATCCGTCGGCCGGCGCTGACGCTTTTCCTGATCATCGCGCTCGGCCTTGGCGGCGTGCTTGCTTATTTCCAGCTCGGCCGCGCCGAAGATCCGTCTTTCACGATCAAGAACGTCAATGTCAGCGCGAGCTGGCCCGGCGCAACGACCGAGGAAATGCAGAACCAGGTCACTGACCGGATCGAAAAGAAGCTGCGCGAGCTCGCCTATTTCGACAAATTGACGACCTATACCAAGCCCGGCTTCGTCTCCATCGGCGTCGATTTCAAGGATTCCACGCCGGCGCATCTCGTACCGATGTTGTTCCTCGACCTTCGCAAGAAGCTCGGCGACATCAGAGGCGATTTGCCGGCTGGATTGATCGGCCCGAATGTCAATGACGAATTCGGCGACGTCGATTCCGTCCTCTACGCCCTCACCGCGGACGGCGCGTCTTACGCAGAACTCAAGCAAGTCGCTGAGGCGCTACGTCTACGCTTGCAGCACGTTCCGGACGTAACCAAGGTCGATCTTTTCGGCGACCAGGGCGAACGGATATTCGTCGAATTCAGCCACGCCAAATTGGCCACGCTCGGGGTGTCGACGCAAGCGCTCTTCGATTCGCTCGCCAAACAGAATGCCGTCACGCCGGCCGGCGAATTCCAGACCGAGGGTCAACGGATTCCATTGCGGGTCACTGGCGCTTTGCACGGCGTCGAAGCGGTCAAGGAGACGCCTGTCTTCGCCGGCGGACGCACCTTCCGGCTCGGCGACATCGCCGATGTCACGCACGGCTATGAAGACCCGCCCTCGTACCTTATCCGCTCGCAGGGTCAACCGGCGCTCGAAATCGGCGTCGTCATGCAACGCGGCGCCAATATTCTTGCCCTCGGCAAAAATCTCGATGCCGCCGTCGCCGACTTCGAGACGACGCTGCCGCAAGGCGTCACGATCACGCGCATCGCCGATCAGCCGAAAGTCGTCAGCGCCGCGGTTTTCGAATTCATGCGCTCTTTCATTGAAGCGCTGATCATCGTGCTCGGCGTCAGCTTCGTCTCGCTCGGCTGGCGTTCCGGTATTGTTGTCGCGACATCGGTGCCGCTAGTGCTTGCGATCGTCTTTATCGTAATGGCGCTGATCGGGCTCGACCTTCACCGCATCACACTCGGCGCTTTGATCATCGCGCTCGGCCTTCTCGTCGACGATGCGATTATCGCCACCGAGATGATGGTGGTGAAAATGGAGCAAGGCTGGCAGCGCGAACGCGCCGCGTCCTTCGCTTGGACGTCGACGGCAATGCCTATGCTGACCGGCACGCTGGTGACCGCCATAGGATTCCTGCCGATCGGCCTCGCCAATTCGGCGGTTGGCGAATATGCCGGCGGCATTTTCTGGGTCGTCGGCATTGCGCTGATCGCGTCATGGTTCGTCGCGGTGATTTTCACGCCGTACCTCGGCTTGAAACTGCTGCCGAATTTCGCCGGCCGCACGCGGCACGTCGATCCCCACGACATCTATGACACGCGCTTCTATCGCGCCTTCCGCCGCGCGTTGGAATTCTGCGTGCGCCGACCCTTCATCGTCATTCTCGCCGTGCTCGGCCTGCTTGCGGCCGGCCTTACCGCCTTCACCCACGTCCAGCAGCAATTCTTCCCGCTCTCCGAACGGCCGGAACTCTTCTTCGAAATGCGCATGCCGGAAGGGACTTCGATCGATGTGACCTCGAAAGTCGCGCACGAGGGCGAGGCGCTGCTGCAGGGCGATGGTGACGCGCTCTCTTACACGACCTACATCGGCAAGGGCTCGCCGCGGTTCTGGCTCGGCATCTTGCCGGTTCAACCTAACGAAGCCTTCGCGCAAATCGTCATCGTCTCTAAGGACATCGAGGCCCGCGAACGATTGAAGGCGAAGATCGACAAGTCTATCGCCGAGGGCGCGCTTTCCGCCGCACGAGTGCGTGTCGATCGCTTCAATTTCGGGCCGCCGGTCGGCTTCCCGGTACAGTTCCGGGTCATCGGGCCTGATCCGGCCGAGGTGCGTCAGATCGCTTATCGCGTCCGCAACGTGATGCGCGGAGACCCTCGGGTCGTCGATCCCAATCTCGATTGGAACGAAAAAATGCCGTCGATCACGCTCGAGGTCGATCAGGCGCGGGCGCGGGCGCTTGGCCTGACGCCGCAAGATCTCGCCCAGACGCTGCAGACGATGATCGCCGGCTTCACCGTGACGACCGCACGCGAGGGCGAAGAGAAGGTGGACATCGTCGCGCGCGCCATTCCTTCCGAACGCGCCGGCCTTGCCGATCTCGACAGCCTGACCGTACTCTCGCATGACGGGCTCGCGGTGCCGCTGTCGCAAGTCGCCCGCGTCAAATATGGGTCCGAAGAGGCGATTATCTGGCGGCGCAATCGCGACAGTGCGATTACGGTCCGCGCAGATGTCGTCGACGGCGCGCAAGGGCCGGACGTTACCAACGCGATCTGGCCGAAGCTCGGCGAAATCCGCGACAACCTCAGCCCGGCCTATCGCATCGAGATCGGCGGCGCGATCGAAGAAGCGCAGAAAGGCAATTCGTCGATCTTCGTTCTCTTCCCGATCATGGGCCTCGGCATGCTGGCTCTGCTGATGTTTCAACTGCAGAGTTTCTCGCGCCTCGCCGTGGTTTTCTTCACGGCGCCCCTCGGGATCATAGGCGCCTCCGTGGCGCTGTTGATCGCTGACCGGCCCTTCGGCTTCGTCGCTCTGCTCGGCCTCATCGCGCTCGCCGGCATGGATATGCGCAATACGGTCATCCTGGTCGATCAGATCGAGACGGACGTACGAGAACTCGGCCTGACGCGTCGCGAGGCGATCGTCTCGGCGACCGTGCGGCGCGCGCGGCCCGTGGCTTTGACGGCGCTCGCCGCGATCCTCGCGATGATCCCGCTCTCCGAGAGCGCGTTCTGGGGGCCGATGGCGGTGACGATCATGGGCGGACTGTTCGTCGCCACATTCCTGACTCTGTTCTTCCTGCCGGCGATATACGCTCTGTGGTTCCGCAAATCGCTCGGCGAACATTATGCGCCGAAGACAAAGCCCGAAACCTCTTTTGGCGTGACGCCGGCCTTGGCGCCTGCAGCGGAATAGGAAAGATCAGGAGGCCGTCGATGTTCATGGATTGGATTCTCGCCTGCCTCCATCATCTCGCCGTGTTTTCGCTCGCCGGCATTGTCGCGGCCGAAGTCGCTTTGCTGAGCGGCGCGCTCGACGCTTCCGGCATACGCCGCCTCGCCGGCGTCGACGCTTGGTACGGATTGCTCGCCGCGGCTGTGATCATTTTCGGCGTCTCGCGCGTGATCTGGGGCGCGAAGGGCTACGAATATTACATCGCCAATCATGTCTTCTGGACCAAGATGGCGCTGTTCCTCATTGTCGGGCTGCTTTCAATTCGGCCGACAATGACCTTCCTCGCCTGGAAAAAGCGGCTTAAGGCGGAGCCGGGTTTTGCACCGCCGGTGGCCGAAGCCGCGCGCATGCGGACTTATCTCTGGATCGAAGCCGGTATCTTCTTATGCATCCCGATCGCCGCCGCAGCGATGGCGCGCGGGTACGGAATCTAGGGACCGATGGCAGGGACCGGCGCCGCGGCTAATTTGCCGGCGCTCGAGAGTCCTTTTACGACATCACTTCAGCAAATCGGGACGCCGCGCCTTGGTGAGCCTCTCCGCCTCTTCGCGCCGCCATTTGGCGATGCGCGCATGATCGCCGTTGAGCAGAACCTCGGGGATCGCCCTGCCCTCCCATTCGCGCGGGCGCGTATAGTGCGGATATTCCAGAAGGCTGTTTTCGAAACTTTCTTCGGCGCCCGACTCCATCTTGCCCATGACGCCGGGGATCAAGCGCACGCAAGCATCAAGAACGGCAAGCGCCGCGATCTCGCCGCCGGAAAGTACATAGTCGCCGATCGACACTTCGATGAGATTGCGCGCGGCGATGATCCGTTCATCAACGCCCTCGAAACGCGGGCAGAGGACGACGAGGCCAGGCCCTTCCGCCCATACATGCGCCCGCGCCTGCGTAAGCCTTTCGCCGCGCGGGCTCATGACAAGGCGCGGACGCGGGTCATCCGGGCGAAGCACGGAATCGATAGAGGCGGCGAGGACGTCGGCGCGCATCACCATGCCGGGGCCGCCGCCGGCCGGCGTATCGTCGACGGCGCGATGTTTGCCGAGACCATGGGCGCGTATGTCCTGAACCTCGAGCGACCATACGCCGCGCATCATGGCGTCGCCAGCGAGGGATTGGCCGAGCGGGCCGGGAAACATATCGGGAAAAAGGGTGAGAACGGTCGCGTCGAACATCAACTCTCGTTCCTTTCTTCCTCGCCGTCGACCTCGCCCGGCGGGACAATGATGATGCGTCCGCCAGCCATATCGATCTCCGGGGCGACGGCCTTGGTGAAAGGAAGAAGCAGCGTCTCGCCGCCGCCAGCCGGGGCAATTTCGAGAACGTCTCCAGCGCCGTAATTGTTCAAAGCGACGATGCGGCCCAGTTCTTCGCCCTCTTGCGTCACCGCGCGCAGGCCGACGAGGTCGGCGTGATAATATTCCTCCTCGCCCGGCTTCGGCATATTTTCGCGCTGGGCGAAGAGTTCGACGCCGGTGAGTTTCGCCGCTGCCTCGCGATCGGCCACTCCCTCGACGCGCAGGACGACCATCTTTTCTTTCAGCGGGCGTAACGCGAGGATCTTGAACCGCCGGCTGCCTGAAGCATCGTGAAGGTCGCCATAAGCGGCGAGCGACTTCGGATCAGCCGTATAGGCCTTCGCCCGCAACTCGCCGCGCACGCCATGCGGCGCGCCGAAGACGCCAACAGCGATAAGGCGGGGTTGTGTCATGCGGCGAAAAGATTTTGTACGCGGCGGAGCGGCGTCGAAAATCGACCCGCGCCCGCCCCTTCCCCGTAGACGATAGTCTTCAAGCCGCCGGCGCTTCTTCCGCGGGCTTGGCGGCTTCGGCGGCTTTCGCTGCTGCGGCGGCGCGCTCTTGCGCCTTCTTCTTCGGCTGAGCCTTTTGCGGATTGTTGCGCGGCTCGCGCTTTTGCAAGCCCAGATCGTCGAGCAGGCGCAATACGCGGTCGGTCGGCTGAGCGCCCTTGGCAAGCCAGGCCTTGGCCTTCTCGACGTCGAGCACGAGACGCTTCTCGTCGTCCTTCGCCTTCACCGGATCGAACGTGCCGATCTTCTCAATGAAGCGGCCGTCGCGCGGCATGCGCGCGTCGGCGATGACGACACGGTAGAACGGATGCTTCTTAGCGCCGCCACGGGCGAGACGGATTTTCAGGGACATGAGGTACTTTCCTTTACTGCTATCTTAGTTGAGCTTCTATCTGATTAGAACCGGAGGTCGCTTTTCCTTCTCCCGCTTGCGGGAGAAAGTGGCGGGTAAGCCGCGTAATTAAAAAACCAGCGCCTTCCCCCAAACCCCTTCCCGCGAGCGGGAGAGGCGCGCGCGGCGCCCTTCATTCACTCACTTCTTCTTCCCCCCGAATGGATTGAACGGGCCACCGCCGAGGCCGGGCAGGCGCGGGGCGCCGAGCCCGCCAAGGCCTGGAAAGGACGGCGGATTGTTGAAAACGCCGGGCGGCGGGGCGTCGGGTATGCCGCCGCCGGGGCCCGGCAGGCCGGGCAGCTTGCCGCCCATCTGTTTCTGCATCGCCTCGATCTGCTCTTGGGTCGGCATGGGCATGCCGCCGCCAATGCCGAGCATCTGGCCGAGCTTGGCCATCGGCCCGCGCTTGCCCGCCGACTGGCCCATTGCCTTCATCATGTCGGCCATCTGGCGATGCTGCTTCAGCAGTCGGTTGACGTCCTCGACTTTCGTACCTGAGCCCGAGGCGATCCTTTTCTTGCGCGAGGCTTTGAGAAGATCGGGATTGCGCCGTTCGCGCGGCGTCATCGAGGAGATGATCGCGCGTTGTCGGCCGATGACTTTCTCGTCCATATTGGCGGCGGCCATCTGGTCCTTCATCTTGGCCATGCCGGGCAGCAGGGACATGATGCCGCCCATGCCGCCGATCTTTTCGATTTGCGCGAGTTGCTCGGAAAGATCGTTGAGATCGAAGACGCCTTTGCGCATCTTCTCGGCCATTTTGGCCGCTTGCGCCGCATCGATCGATTGCGCCGCCTTTTCGACGAGCGAGACAATGTCGCCCATGCCGAGAATGCGATCGGCGAGGCGACGAGGATAGAAATCCTCCAGCGCGTCCATCTTTTCGCCGACGCCGAGGAGCTTGATCGGCTTGCCGGTGACCGCGCGCATGGACAGCGCCGCGCCGCCGCGGCCATCGCCATCGGCGCGGGTCAGCACAATGCCGGTGACGCCGACGCGCTCGTTGAAATTCTTGGCGAGATTGACCGCGTCCTGGCCGGTGAGGGCGTCGGCGACGAGCAGGATTTCGTGCGGCTTGGCGGCGGCCTTGATCTCCGCCATTTCGACCATCAAGGGCTCGTCGATATGGGTGCGGCCGGCGGTATCGAGGATGACGACGTCGTAACCCTGCAGCCGCGCCGCCGTCTCGGCCCGTTTAGCGATCTCGACCGGGCCCTGGCCGGGCACGATGGCGAGCGTATCGACGCCGACCTGGTGGCCGAGCACGGCGAGCTGTTCCTGCGCGGCCGGGCGCTTCACGTCGAGCGAGGCCATCAGCACTTTGCGCTTGTCGCGCTCGGTCAGACGCTTGGCGATCTTGGCCGCGGTTGTCGTCTTGCCCGCGCCCTGAAGGCCGATAAGCATGATCGGCACCGGCGCCGGCGCATTGAGATCGATCGCCTCGCCCTCGCCGCCGAGCATGGCGACCAGCTCGTCATGGACGATCTTGACCACCATCTGGCCAGGCGTGATCGACTTTAAGACCTGCGCGCCCACCGCCTTGGTGCGGGCGCGATCGGTGAAGGAGCGCACGACATCGAGCGCGACATCCGCTTCGAGCAAGGCAAGGCGCACCTCGCGCATCGCCGCCGTGACGTCCGCCTCAGAGAGCGCGCCGCGGCCGGTCAGCTTGTCCAATATGCCGGAGAGCTTTTCGGAAAGGCTCTCGAACATGGCTTTCTCCTTTAGGCCCGTCCAACGTCAAAAACGCCCGGGGGCGCATCGCGCTGCCGGGCGGTGACCTCCAGCCTCAAGGGCTGGTCGGCTGATCGACGAGGACGGAGCCTGACGAATGTGGGCGAGGAGATACGGGGTGGGGCGGGGGATGTCAAATTTGTGGGCCGCCGTTGGCGGCGCTGAGCGCACGTCCACCTCGCCAGTCATGCTCGGTCCGCGGCGCCTCTTTCTCGTTCCATCATGGCTGGCCGCACAGCCGCCACGCTCGATCTCAAGGACGCAGTCCATATCGGCCATTCGACCGGCGGCGGCAAAGTCGCGCGTTATCTTGGCGGCATGGGACGAGCCGCGTCGCAAAGGCTGTGCTGATCAGCGCCGTGCCGCCGATCATGCCCAAATCCGACAAGAATCCAGGCGGCCTGCCGATCGACATCTTCGACGGTTTCCGGGCGACTACGACCAAATCGGGCCGATCGCGGATGCGGCCCTGCTCTCGATCAAGCTTCTGAAAAAAGGTACACTCAAAGTATACAGGGGCCATCCGCGTCAATCCGGATTTGCTGGCGTTCATCCAGGCCTAAGCCGCGTTTTCTCTCGTACCTCGTCGAGCAGCTTCTCCAGCTTTGCCCGAGTCCCGCCCTCCTCCAGCGGCGTGAAGACGATCAGCTTCATGTCCGGCCGGTCGCTCAAGGCAAAGCTGGTATATTCGAACGCCATGACGCCGGCCGTCGGATGGCGGATGCGTTTGTGGCCGGCGAAGGGCGCCAGAACTTCGTGTTTCGGCCACCAATCGCGAAATTCTGGCGACAGGCGCGTCAAAAGCGCGATCAAGCGCTCGAAATCAGGATCG
>JASLHV010000399.1 GCA_030153205.1 Roseiarcus sp.
GTTCGGGCGTTCCTTCCATGACGACAAAACATCGGTGGCAATAGTCGAAGAGATTAATTGCCAATGATCAAGCCAAAAACGACTTGCCATTTCTCCGACATGCCGATGATCTATGGAAGAGACGCGGCTAGCTGGCGCGGAGAAATCTCATGGAGGCGGACAAACGCATCCGCGAAATCGCCCATCGCTTATGGGAGGAATCGGGTCGCCAGGAAGGCGCCGCCAATCAGCACTGGGCCCAAGCGCACCAGATTTTTGCTGCGGAAAATTCAAAGTTGGTCGAGCGCGGGTCGGCCATTGCGATAAGCTCAACAGGACAACGACCGAGGGAGGGACATATGCGCGGCATTGATGAAATTTTGGCGGATGCTCAGAAAGTATTAGCGCAATCGCTACAGGAAGCCTTCGACGCCGGGAAAGCTCATACGGCATCCGAGTTGAAGAGAAGAATGGCGACGATTTTCGACGACTTAATCAGCAGCGACGCCGAAACGCACCACACGCAGAACCATCCCAGTTCGACCAACGGCGGCCATCAAACTGATCATGGCGGTCATCAGCCTGATCAAAGTCACAACTCTAACTGATCGTTGCGCCACGCGGACGGCGAAATGAAAGCGAGCGCGACGTTAGATCGCGCTCGCATGGCGCACAGCCGCAAGAATGGGATCTATTTGCCGTAGCTTTGCAGCAAGGCGATGCACTTCGGCGATAATTTGCTGCGATTGATCTCGAGGCACTGAAGATAGGCGTCCTGCCCATCAGCCTCTTTGATTTTGTGGCAGAATTTCCGAACGTCAGGGCCGCACGCCTCTCTCTGTTCGGTCGTGCCCATGTCCTTAGAATCTCCCGATTGCGCAAGCGCTATTGTTGAGACGCCGAGGATCATTGTTGCCAATAGCGCGCCACGAAGCATCACGAGTTCTTCTCCATGTAGGACCAAACTTTAGCCGAGCGAGCGCGATAGCCTCGCGGGCAGGGTTGCTTATAACACGTGATATAGCGAAAAGTTGCCAAAACTCGGCTCTGACGTGTTGGCGAGGCCCGCGAACGCCGGGTCGAAACGACTTGAAAAGTCAGGAAACGAAGTCCTTTCAGTGCCTTATTCGAATGGCGCTCGCCAAAGCCTAAATTAGACCGAGGATCGCGCTTATGGCCGGGGATCTTGAGATAGCCGTTAGCGGGCGCAATCTCCTGGGCGAGGGGATTATCTGGTCGCCGGACCATGCGGAGGTCCAGTGGACAGACATTCACGGCAAGGTTTTTTGGAGTTTTGATCCCGAAAGGCGGACGGCGAGATCAATCGTGCTGCCTGAGCGGCTTGCCTGTTTTGCTCCCCTCGGCGGCTCACGCATCCTGGCCGGTTTTGCGAGCGGGCTTGCCTATTTCAATCTTGCCTCAGGGGAGCGCGAGACAATCGCCACCGTTGAGGACGATCAGCCCACGACCCGTCTCAATGACGGAAAGCTCGACCGACAAGGTCGGCTTGTTTTTGGAACAATGGACGAAAGCGAACCTGCAAAACCAATTGGGCGAGTCTGGAGCTTCAATGGCGGCCGTCCGCGCGCTTTGTTCGACGGCGTTCGGATTTCCAATTCGATTGCTTTTTCGCCGGATGGGCGCGTCATGTATTTCGCCGACACGCCGCAACGGGTGATCTGGCGTTACGACTATGACATCGAAGATGGCGTCGTCGGCAATCGCCGCGTCTTCAGTGAAGTCGCGAAAGACCATGGTTTTCCCGACGGATCTGCGGTCGACGGAGAGGGATGCCTCTGGAACGCGGAGTGGGGAGGCGGCCGGGTAACACGCTACACGCCAAAAGGTAGTATAGATCGAACGATATCGTTCCCGTGCTCTCAGATCACTTGCTGTACTTTCGGGGGAACGAACCTCTCTACGCTTTTCGTTACGAGCGCTCGCGGCGGCTTAGATGAAAACAGGCTCGCGCTTGAGCCCGACGCCGGCGCTATGTTCGCTGTCGACGTTGGCGTCGCTGGATTGGCGGACGCCGCCGTGGCGTCATCAAATCGATAGATCACGTACTGAGCGCACGACTCGAAAAGCCCAGGCGATTGATCCTCGCTTCATTTCACAAGCGGCATATTTGATCGGCAGACCCGCTGAGGCATTGGTACGTAAATACCTCTCCCGGCGCCATGAAGCGAAAAGCCCTCTGAGTCCTTCATTAATTACGCGAATGATCCGTGATATCCGCACTTTCGTCGTTATAGGCCGCTCGGTACCTGTAAATTGCGCGCGAAGAGAACGAATCTCTCAATTACCGAAATACACGTGTGATTGTATTTAACGCAATGTGATTGTGCAAACTACGGTACGATATAAAATTACACGAGCTACGTAGGTAAATTTCCTCAATTAAAGATCATCCAGTTTCCACTTAAAAGTTGCTGATTTGGATAATTCACCAGTTCGGTACGTACTAATAGTCACGTCTTCGTGACCTTTATGCAACATGACTCACAGAAGTACTGTTTCCGGCGAATTTCCGGCATTTGTTGGTTTGTGGCGCGGCCTGTCGCGGGTATGTTGTCTTGGCGAACGGGAGATTCCCGGCCGCGAGTCGGGTTGACGCCTTGATCTAGGAAACTGGGGCGAAGCGGACAATCCGGATGAACGGGGAATTAGGGGCGCTCATTCGAAGTCGGTGAAGGGTCAAAAGGCCGGCCGGTTTCGGATGAAACGCAAAAAACCAACTCCCAACTGAGTCTATCACTGGAGGTCTATAATGACGCTCATGAAGAGCATCCTGCTCGGTTCGGCTGTCGGTCTCGTTGCCGTAGCTGCTGCGCAGGCTGCGGATCTTCCAACAAGGAAGTCCGCCCCTGCTGAGTACGTAAAGGTCTGTAACGTCGGCGGTATGGCCGGCTTTGTTCTCCCGGGCAGCGACACTTGCTTCAAGATTTCGGGCAGTGTCGTGGTGCACTTCGACGCCGGCAACCTCAACCATCAATTTAGCTGGAACACCACGACGCCGTCGTTCGGGGCAGTTGGTAACACTGTTATCAATGGCGTTCCCGTACGGTCGCGTGACCAAATCGGCTTTGCCACCCGCGGCACCGTCCAGTTCGACGCCCGTCAGGACACCGCTTACGGCGTTCTCCGCGCTTTCATCGAAGCGCAGTTCAACGACGGTAACGGCTTTAACGGCGGCGGCGGCACGGGCACCGGCACTCTCATCAACTACGCCTACATTCAATGGGCCGGGTTGACGATGGGTAAGGCG
>JASLHV010000563.1 GCA_030153205.1 Roseiarcus sp.
GAAAGATTCTACACGCTCGTCTATGCGCTGACCTTGCTTATCGGTCTGCGCCTTGTCTGGGCGGCGGTCGCTGAGCTATTCGTCTAACGCTTCCTTAAGGGACTTGGGGACAATTTGCCGCTCGTTCGCCTCGGAGGCCGCTTTTTGACGCATGGACAGGACGCAATAGTCGGGCGCGACGATCTCATGCGCCAAATTCCGGCCTTTATCGTCGTCGGCTCGATCGGCTTTTGCATCGACGCCGGGCTGACCCTGCTCATCGTTAAAGGCCTAGGCCTTTCGCCGCTCCTGGCCCGCCCGCCGGCCGTAGTCGCCGCGACAATCGCCAATTTTATGCTCAATCGAGCCTTCACGTTCGGCAGCGGAGTCGGCGATTGGCTCGCCGCCTTTCTTCGTTACTGCTTGGTCGCCGCAAGCGGCCAGGCGCTTAATTACGCGGTCTACGTCGTCGCTCTGACCGTGATCGGCGCGCTTGGCGTTGCGCAAGGTTCGCTCGTTATCGCCTTCTCGATCGCCTGCGGCGCCGGGGCGGCGATGTTCCTGACCTTTGCAGGATTTCGGTTTTTCGCCTTCAAGAGGTAGCAGGACGTCTCGCGCTTGCGAACGGCTCGGTTATGATGAGCCGTCGCCCGATGAGACTTGGCATGACCCTTACGCCCTACGACGTCGATCTCGATCGCAATCCAGCGAATTTTCAGCCGTTGACGCCGCTCACCTTTCTGGAGCGCGCCGCCGCCGTTTTTCCCGATCACATCGCGATCATCCACGGCGCGTTGCGGCGAAACTACGGCGACTTCTACGCGCGATGCCGTCGACTCGCCTCCGCGCTCGCCAAGCGCGGCCTTAAACGCGGCGACACCGTCGCCGTCCTCATCGCCAACACGCCGGCGATGCTTGAATGCCATTACGGCGTCCCGATGTGCGGCGGCGTACTCAACACGTTGAACACACGCCTCGACGCCGCCGCAATCGCCTTCATGCTGGATCACGGCGAGGCCAAGGCGCTGATCGTCGATCGCGAATTTTCGAAACTCGGTGCCGAAGCGCTGGCGAAATGCGCGGCGCGGCCGCTGATCATCGATTACGACGATCCCGAATATGCCGGCCCCGGCGACAGAATTGGCTCTCTCGAATATGAAGCCCTCGTCGTCGAAGGCGATGAGAATTATGTCTGGAGCCCGCCGGGCGACGAATGGGACGCGATCAGCCTCAATTATACGTCAGGCACGACAGGCGATCCCAAGGGCGTCGTCTATCACCATCGCGGCGCCAATCTTCTGGCGGTCGGCAATGTCGTGACCGCCGACCTCGGCCGCCATCCCGTGTACCTTTGGACCTTGCCGATGTTTCATTGCAACGGCTGGTGTTTTCCCTGGTCGATCAGCGTCAAGGCCGGGACTCATGTCTGCCTGCGGCAGGTACGCGCCAAACAAATGTACGATCTCATCGCGGAACACAAGGTCACGCATCTCTGCGGCGCGCCGATCGTCATGTCGACGCTGCTCAATGCGCCGGCCGAAGAAAAACAACCTTTGCCGCATGTTGTGCGGTTCTTCACCGCCGCCGCGCCGCCGCCCGCCGCCGTCCTTGCCGCGATGAAAGAGGCCGGTTTCGAAGTGACCCATCTCTATGGTCTCACCGAGACCTATGGTCCGGCGGTAGTCAACGACTGGCGCGATTCCTGGGACGCGCTCAGCGGCTCCGAACAGGCAGCCCTCAAGTCACGCCAGGGCGTGCGCTACCATGCGTTGGAAGGGCTCGAAGTGATCGACCCCGAGACGATGCAGATTCTGCCCGCGGACGGCGAAACCCTGGGCGAAGTGATGTTTCGCGGCAATGTCGTAATGAAAGGCTATCTGAAGAACAAAACCTCTACGGATAAAGCTTTCGCCGGCGGCTGGTTTCATTCCGGCGACCTCGGCGTCAAACATCCCGACGGCTATATCCAGCTCAAGGACCGTTCCAAGGACATCATCATCTCCGGCGGCGAAAATATTTCCTCGATCGAAGTCGAGGACGCTCTCTTCCAGCACCCTGCCGTGCAGCTTGCCGCCGTTGTCGCGCGGCCTGACGAGAAGTGGGGCGAGACCCCATGCGCCTTCGTCGAACTCAAGCCAGGGATGCAGGCGACGAGCGAGGAATTAATCGCCTGGTGTCGCGACCGGCTCGCCCGCTACAAATGTCCGCGCCACGTCGTCTTCTTGGAAATCCCCAAGACCTCGACCGGCAAAGTGCAGAAATTCGTGCTGAGAGAGCGCGCACGCCAGGTCGACCAAAGCTAGCCATGGCCAAAAAGCCCCGTGAGGAGGAGAAAGATGATCACTGGCCGGAGGCTCTGCGCCGCCGATTGATCGCCGCCATTCTCGGCGCCGCGGATCTTTTCCCCCATCCCGGCGAGGATGAGAGCGAACGCGTTCATGAGTCGCGCAAAGCGCTCAAAGAAGCGCGCGCGCTCGCCAGGCTGATGACCGGCGTCGTCGGGCCGCCGGCTTATGACGCCTTGCGCGAACTCGAATCGGCCCGTCGTCGCATGGGCCGCGCCCGCGACCTCGACGTCATGCCGGATGCGCTCGCCAGCCTTGGCGGACGGCTGGAAAGCAAACTAGTCGAGGCGCTGGGTCAGGCGATCGCGCGGGAGCGCATCGGCGCCCGCGCCGCGCATCGCGAGATCGACGTCAACGCCCAGATCGCCCGGCTCCGCGCGCTGGCGCGCAACGTTGAATCCTGGGAGATGGCGGACGCCGACCTGTTCGATGTCGCCCGTTCGCTTCGCGACCTCTATCGCGCTGGCCGGCGGCGCGGCCGGCAGGCTTTGGCGAGCGGCGATTCGCATGAGCTTCATGAATTGCGCGCGGCGATTGTCGATCTTGGGCATTGTTTTGCGGCTTTGGAGGCCGCCTGGCCCGCCCATTTCTCCGCCTTCGCGCAAGAATTCCGCCGCATGCGCGAGCAGCTCGGCAAACACAACGACCTCACGATCCTTGCCGAATTCGCCGCCTCGCGTGAAGAGGTCTCGCCGGCGCAAGGCGAGACGCTGGCGCGGGCCGTGGAGCGACGCCAGAAGCGCCTTCAAAAGCGCGCCCAGCGCCTCTTCGACCGCCTCTTCGCCGAGCGCCCCAACGCGCTGTTCGAACGCATCGCCGCGTAT
>JASLHV010000510.1 GCA_030153205.1 Roseiarcus sp.
TTGGCGTCTCTACGCACAGGGTCAGTTCGCCCAAGCTCGGGCGGCGATCGCGGAGCGGCAAACCGCAGATCCAAAATGGAGCCCGCCAAAGGATCTCACCGAGCAACTCGATCTTGCGGACGCGCGCGAGCGGCTCATCAATGCGTCGAGCGCCAAACAATATGAGACCGTTATACAAATCGCCGCCTCTGCGCCGAGTCTTCGGACTTGTGGCGACGTCGACTTGCTATGGCGCGTCGCGGAGGCTTTTGCGGCGACAAACCGCGAATCTCGGGCTCTCGATGCCTACCGCTACATATTGACGAACTGCAAGAATGAGCGCGAGCGGCTCGCCACAGTACAAAAGGCGGTGATTTTGCTTCCGCGCCACGATGTTGATGAGCTTTTATCGCTCGGGCATACGGGGGCGGGCGGTCCAGAATTTCAATCCGTACGCGAAGATATCGCGAGACATGCGGTTGCTGCCGCAGGTTCGGAGTCAAGCGCTAAAGTTGACAATGTAGACCTTTCGGTACTTGAAAAGATTGCCGAAGACGGGCGTTCTCCTTCCGATCCCCTTCTCCTCGGCTGGTATTGGCTGCGTCACGGCGATGCCGCAAAAGCCGAACGCTGGTTCCGAAAATCTTACGAACGCGAAAATGGCGCGGATTCCGCGCAGGGACTCGCCCTTGCGCTGGTCGCGCTTAAGAGGCCCGCGGATGCTGAGGCAGCGCTCGCGCCGTGGCGCGACACAAACGTCGATTCCAGAAAGACATATCTGTCCGCCGCGGCAAACCTTCTTTCGGCGCAACCGCCGCCAATTGTCTCCGCTGAAGTGTTGACGAGGATAGTCCAGACAACCTCACAAGGCCGAGATCCTGCTGTTGCCCAATTGCTTGGATGGTATTCCCACGCTTTCAAACAAGATGACACTGCGGCGCGATGGTTCGCAACATCGCTTGCGTGGAAGCCGGACGACGAGCCTTCGGCTTTCGGGTTGGCGATCGCGGATTTATCACTCGATCGGCGCGTAGCATTGCAGAGTCTGGAGCGAAATTGGCGCGGCCGATCGCCTCGCATTGCTGCGTTGACCGATCCCACTGCGGCCCGCGCTTTGGCTTCAGCCTCGCCGTCAACGCCGGCCAGTGGGGAACCGGTTTCGCAAGCCTCCTCAGAAAGCGCCGCGCAGAATGTGCAGCAGCCGTCGGGCGCCTCGCAAATAGGGGAGGCGCCGTTGGAGGCTCGAACCCCTGCGCCCAGCGCCAAATCGTCGCTCGAAAATAACGTCGCAGCGCCAGGTTTATCTCAGGCGTGGCGTCTTATGCAGCTCCAAAGGCCCGCTGAGGCCGCGGCGATTTTCCGCGAGTCTCTCGCGCGAGGAAGCTCCAAAGAGCGCGAAAACGCAGCCTATGGTCTGGCGCTCGCGTACCTTGAGCAAAAATTGCCGGTGCAAGCCGACACGGCGGCGGCTTTGTCGCTGCAGACCGACGATCATAGCCGAGAGCTTAAGTTGTCGATTCTTACGGAGAGAGTACGCCAGGCGTATGACGCCGGAAAGTATCGGGATGTCGTCATAGGATTGGACTCGCGAGACGCAATGGCGCCCGAGCCGGTCGATCTCATGAGCCTTCGGGCGTGGAGTTACTTCCATTTGCACAGATATGAAGAGGCGGAACAAATATTTGACGCTCTCGCCGCGGCGGGTGACGAGGACGCCGCCCGCGCGGCTGCCATCGCAAAAACTGCCCTAAGTAACGGCCGAGAAGGGGTCGCTCGTTAGAGGGCCGCTGAAAGGGCGGTGCGCTGCGACGTTGCGGGCAGCACAGCGTGCAACTCCGCTCGGCGCAAGATTTGGCCAAAAGCGGAAAGGCGATTTTGCGATGCCCGAATGTAAAGCAGTCAGTTGCGTTACCGAAGGGACTTGGCCCGGAAACTCGTTTCATTCATCTGTTGAGTGCGTTGGGACCACTGACGAATAAATTGCCCCGAACATAGAAGCGCAGCGGACTATCGGCGGCGCGCGTAATGCCGATCCGTTTGCTGCGTCCGATTTTGCCAGCCGCCCGACCGTCATCTCCGAGCCACAACGGACCGGCCTGGCAGAGGTCGATCCCGTCCAGCCGGCGATCAATCCCCAAGGCTACGCACAGCCGCCCCGGGCCGCGCGCCAAGTCTCGCCCTAGATCGGCGCCGCGATTTTGCGTCATGATCGTGATGCCGTAGATTGGCTCGACCGCCCTGATCAGGACGCCCGCGCCAACGCCGCTTGTTTCGCTAGAGACGTTCATCATGTACGAGACGCCATAAGCGAGATAGACGTAGGCGTGGCCGCGCTCAAGGAAAAGCGGCCGATTGCGCGGGGTGACGCCGCGATAGGCATGGCCCGCGGGGTCGCCGATCGGATAGGCCTCGGTTTCGACGATGCGGCCGCCCACAACGCCTTCGGCTAATGTCCGCACCAGCATTTTGCCGATGAGAAAACGAGCAAGTTTCGTGGTATCGACGGGCAACTCCGCCCGGTCCAGCACGCGTGGGCGCGCGATCTCCCGCTGTTCATCCCATTCGCTCGACCCAAGCCGCGCGCGAGGGGCCAGGCTCGAACGGGTCGGCAAAGTATTGGGTCTCGCGGGCGACCTTGCCATCCAGGAACTCCATGACGCTCACTGAATAGGACGGTCGGCCATCATAGGCGAGGATGAATTCGGTGACCCAAAGATCGCCTGCTCCGACGATACGGCGCACCTTGAAACGCTTCGCGTTCGGTTGCGCCACGCGAGAGGCCTGGATGTTGCGACGGCCCCTGATACGCTCGCCTGATTGCGGATATTCGAGCAACGCGTCCTCTCGGTATATGTCATGTTCAACATCGAAATTATTGGCGTCCGAGGCGGCCCAGTGGCGATTGAGCGCCTCTCGAATCTCGTTCTCGTCCATCCCTGCTACTCCCGTTCACGACCCGGATTACGATCGGCGAATGCTGTATTTCGGTCAGGCGCCGGTATCACTCGATCTCCGCGAAGAGTATGACAAGAGACGTGCAATCAAGCGGCATAACGGGGTTGGTGTAGATCATGCGAGTATGGCGCCCTTTCTCCTCAAATGCGGTATTGATCAGATCGGATGCGCCGTTGAGGCACTTGGGATGGTCTTTGTAATTATAGGCGACGCCCAACACGCCTTCCAACCGTACGATACGCCTCACCTTCGTCAATTCTCCCACCGCCTCCTTGATTTGAGCGATGGCGTTCAAGCATGAAAGCTGACAAGACTTATAGCCGTCCTCTCCGGAAATCTCGTCGCCGATCTTGCCTATATAGGCGAGCTTGCCGTCGCGCCAGGGCAGATTTCCAGAAGTCATTACGAGATTTCCGGTGATCACCCATGGTACATAGTTGGCGACAGCGGCGGGCGCTGGCGGCAGCGACAGACCAAGATCGGCAATGCGCTGCTCAGGAGTCTTTGCGGTCATTCTGGCGCCCCGGCATTGTTGTTGCGGTCCGCCAATATACCTCAACGAAGCCAAACGGCCATGCATTGCGGCGACTCGCGGGAAGCCGCGACCTTCTAGGATTGGCTTTACGACAGCCCTGTCGACGCGGCCGCTGAAGGGGGATAAGCCCTCTTGAAAATTCTTTGGAGCCGCGTCATGCCCGATCGCCGTCTCATCTCTACCGGTTCGCCTTTCGAAAAGGACTTCGGCTATTCGCGCGCCGTCGTCGACGGCGATTACGTCTTCGTCTCCGGCACGACCGGTTATGACTACGCGACCATGACCATGCCAGAGGATGTCGCCGAGCAGGCGCGAAATATCGCCAAGACAATCGCCAATGCCCTCAAGGAAGCCGGCGCGAGTCTCGAAGACGTCGTCCGGCTGCAGACTTTCGTCACCGACGCCACCTATTGCGAGCCGGTGATGCGGGTGCAGGGCGAGATTTACGGCGCGATCCGGCCTGCCGCTTCGATCTATGTGATCTCCGGCCTATTGCGTCCCGAGATGAAGGTCGAGATCGAAGCGACGGCGCGACTGAAGCAGCACCGATAGCCAGCAACTTGGTCCGACAGGCGCTTCGCAAACTCATCGTTTGCCAGTCTTTGCGGGATGCGACTATCGTAGCATTGCTGGGCCGCCGTTTCTGCATGGACTGTGGAGCAGTTGAAGAGCGCGGGTTGGGGAGAAAGTCGTTTGGCCGCCACGCCGCCAGAGCGGGTTGGGGATACGTTCGCCAGACTTCTTCGCGACCACGCCAGGCTTCGGCCGGAGCGTCCGGCTTTCCGTCATAAGGATCTTGGAATCTGGCGCACCTGGACCTGGGCCGAGACACACCTGGAGGTGCGGGGGTTTGCCCAGGGCTTGCGCCGACTGGGTTGCGCCCATGGCGACCGCGTTGCGGTTGTCGGGGCCAACCGGCCGCGCCTCTATTGGGCGATTCTGGCCGCACAGACCCTCGGCGCGATCCCGGCGCCTGTCTATGCCGATGCCGTCGCTGACGAACTCGCCGCCGTCCTCGCTCAGGCCGATGTGGCGATGGCGGTCGCGCAGGATCAGGAGCAGGTCGACAAGCTCCTCTCAATCGCCGATCGGCTGCCGCGGCTCACCCATATTCTCTATGACGAGACGCGCGGCCTCGCCGACTATGTCGATCCACGCTTGCGCTCACTTGACGAGCTGATCGCCTCCGGCCGGGCCGCCCTCGCCGACAGCGCCGTCGCCGTCGCGCTCGATAGGACGATCGACGAGGGGAGAGGCTCGGACCCATCCGTCATCCTTTTCACCTCGGGAACGACAGGCCGATCGAAGGGCGTCGTGCTGACCCATGAGCGCTGCATCGCGGCGGCGCGGGACACGGTCGTTTTTGATCGTCTGACCGACCGCGACGAAGTTCTCGCTTATCTGCCCTTGGCCTGGGTCGGCGATCACTATCTCAACTACGCCCAGGCGATGGTCGCGGGCTTCTGCATGGCTTGCCCGGAGAGCGGCGAGACCGCGCAGGACGATCTTCGTGAAATAGGTCCCACCTTCCATTTCGCACCGCCGCGCGTCTTCGAATCTTTGCTGACGCGGGTCATGATCCGCATGCAGGACTCCGGTTCTTTCAAACGCTGGCTATTTGATCACTTCCTTCGCGTCGCCAAGAAGTGGGGCGAGCCGATCGTCAATGGCGAACCGGTCCCGGTTCTGGCGCGGATGCATTACGCGCTCGGCGACGCTTTGATCTACGGCCCTTTGAAGAATGTCCTCGGCTTCTCGCGCATTCGTACTGCCTATACGGCCGGCGAAGCGATTGGCGCGGATCTTTTCGCCTTCTACCGCTCGCTTGGCCTGAATTTGAAACAGCTCTACGGCCAGACGGAAGCCTTCCTCTATGTGACTGCGCAGGCGGATGGAAAAGTCCGTTCGGATGCCGTCGGTCCCGCCGCGCCGAGCGTCGATCTGCGCGTCGCGGAGAGTGGCGAAGTTCAGTTCCGCTCACCCGGCATGTTCATCGGTTATTTCCGTGACCCGGAACGTACCGCCGAGGCGCTTACCGAAGACGGCTATGTCAAAACCGGCGACGCCGGATTCATCGAAGCCGACGGTCAGCTCAAAATCGTCGATCGCGCCAAGGATGTCGGCCGGCTTGCCTCTGGTCAGTTGTTTGCGCCGAAATATATCGAGAACAAACTCAAGTTTTTTCCTAACATCAAGGAGGCGGTGACGTTCGGCGACGGTCGCGATTTCGTCGTCGCAATGCTGAACATCGACTTGACGTCCGTCGGCGCCTGGGCCGAACGCAACGACGTACTCTATGCCTCGTACCAGGAGCTGGCCGGGCATTCTCGTGTGTACAATCTTCTCGAAAGTCACGTCGCCGAGGTAAATGCCGCACTGGCGCGCGAGCCGGCAATGGCCGGCGCGCAGATCCGCCGCTTTCTGATCTTGCCGAAAGAGCTTGACGCGGACGATGGCGAATTGACCCGTACCCAGAAAGTGCGGCGCGCCTTCATCGCAGAGCGCTACGCGCCCTTTGTCGCAGGCCTTTTTGGCGGCGCCAACGAAGCCTCGATCGATGTCGAGGTTACGTTCGAGGATGGTCGCAAGCGCAGGCTTGCCGGCGTCTCTCGTATCATCGACATGGCGCCGCATAAGACCACGCAAAGCGAGGCGGCATGAAGGCGGCCGCGCCTCCCGACGAAATTCTTCTCTCGGTGGAGAATGTCTCGCTCTCCTTCGGTGGCGTCACGGCCATCACGGACGTCTCCTTCAATATTGTTAAAGGCGAAATTCGCGCGATCATTGGTCCCAACGGCGCGGGCAAGACGTCGATGCTCAATGTCATCAACGGCTTCTATCATCCGCAAAAAGGCCGCATTGCGTTTCGCGGGCGGGCGCGCTCGCGGATGCGGCCCTTTGAAGCGGCCGAACAGGGCATCGCCCGCACCTTTCAGAATGTCGCTTTATTCAAGGGCATGACCACGCTCGACAATATCATGACCGGCCGCACTTTGCGGATGACGCGCGGATTCTTTTGGCAGCTCTTGCGCCATGGCCCGGCGCTTGAGGAGGAGATCGCGCATCGCCGCTTTTGCGAAGAGATCATCGACTTTCTCGAAATTGAGCATATCCGCAAAGCGTCTGTCGGCTCGCTGCCCTACGGACTGCAGAAGCGGGTCGAATTGGGCCGCGCTTTGGCGATGGAGCCGACGCTCCTGCTTCTCGATGAGCCGATGGCCGGGATGAATCTCGAAGAGAAAGAGGATATGAGCCGGTTCATTCTCGACGTGAACAAGCATTTTGGCGTGACGATCGCGCTCATCGAACATGACATGGGTGTCGTGATGGACCTGGCCTCACGGGTCGTGGTGCTCGAATACGGGCGCAAAATCGCCGATGGAACGCCCGACGAAGTCAAGCGCGACCAGAAGGTGATCGACGCGTATCTCGGCGTGGCGCATTGAGCGGGCGATGAGTTTTCTCTACCAAATCTTTGTCGATCCCTTCGCGCAGATGATCAGCGCACCGGATCTTCTCGTACAGACGATCTGGGAAGGCTTTGTCGGCGGCGTGCTCTATGCGCTCATAGCGCTTGGCTTTGTTCTGATCTTCAAAGCCTCGGGCGTGTTCAATTTCGCCCAAGGCATCATGATGGTTTTTGCCGCGCTGACTTTGGTCGGCCTGCACGAACGTGGAATTCCTGCATTTGTCGCGCTCCTGGCGACGATTGGCGTGATGTACGTGCTCGCTGTTGGCGTCGAGCGGATCATTTTGCGTCCGCTCGTCAATCAACCTGACATCGCGCTCTTCATGGCGACATTCGGCTTGACCTATTTTCTTATCGGCTTTGGCGAACTCGTCTTTGGCGGTAATCCCAAGAACATGATCGCCGACGCCTTGTATCTGCCGTCTGGCTCTCTCGACTTCAAGGCGCTCGGCGGAACGGTCTCGCTTCAGAAACTCGACATCGCCGCCGCTGCCATCGCCTTGATCATGGTGATCGCGCTTGCGTTCTTCTTTCAGAAAACGCGCATCGGCCGGGCTTTGCGCGCCGTCGCCGACGACCACCAAGCCGCGCTTTCCGTCGGAATTTCGCTTAATCAGATTTGGGTTATCGTGTGGTTCACCGCCGGCGTCGTGGCGCTCGCGACGGGCATCATGTGGGGCGCGCGATCGGATGTTTCTTTTGCGTTACAAGTCGTGGCTCTGAAGGCGCTGCCGGTGCTCGTCCTCGGTGGCCTGACGTCCATACCGGGCGCGATTGTCGGCGGACTCATCATCGGTATTGGCGAAAAGCTCGGCGAGTTCTACTGGGGCCACCTCTTCGGCGGCGGCATCGAGAGTTGGCTCGCCTATGTCATCGCGCTCGCCTTCTTGCTCTTTCGACCGCAGGGCCTTTTTGGCGAACGTATCATCGAGCGGATTTAGGACGCAGGCCCAGAATGTTCTACCGTGAAGCCGGGCAATTCAAAACGACCTACGCCGCCGACATGGCGATCTTTCCGATCCGTCAGGATCGGATCGGCCTTGGTCTTATTCTCGCCGTCGCCTTTCTCGTCATCCCGCTTTTCGGCAATTTGTTCCTGATCAACACCGTCATGATTCCGTTCCTGATCTACGCTTTGGCGGCGATCGGACTGAATCTCTTGACCGGCTATTGTGGACTTCTGTCGCTGGGCGTCGGCGCTTTCATGGGGGTCGGGGCTTACGCCTGCTACAAGCTCACCACGATCTTTCCCGAGGTGAACATCATTGTCTGGATCTTGGCGTCCGGATTCGTCTCCTGCGCCATCGGGGTGTTTTTTGGTCTGCCGAGCCTGCGAATCAAAGGCTTTTATCTTGTTGTCGCAACGCTTGCGGCCCAGTTCTTCCTCGCCTGGTGCTTCGCCCGGTGGACTTGGCTTTACAATGACAATACGTCGGGCGCGATCGAGGTGCCGACAGCCAAGCTTTTTGGGCTGCCGATTACCGGGCCGACGGCGACGCCGACGACTCGTTACTACGTCGTCCTGACGATTGTCGCCGTTCTGGCCTGGGTCGCCTCCAATCTCGTTCACGGACGGATCGGGCGAATGTGGATGGCGGTTCGCGATATGGATATTGCGGCGGAGTTGATGGGCGTCAGGCTCTTGCGGGCCAAGCTGCTCGCCTTCGCGGTCTCTTCTTTCTACACCGGCGTCGCCGGAGCGCTAATGGTCTTTCTGTGGCTCGGCGCAGCGGAGCCGGAAGCCTTCAATATCGATTTGTCTTTTCTGGTCCTGTTCATGGTTATCATCGGCGGCTTGGGCAGCATTATCGGCGCCTTCTTGGGCGCGGCGCTTCTCCACATTCTGCCGATCGCTCTGCGCGCGCTGCCCGCCATGATCGGGCTCAATATCGGTTCTGCGACTATCGAACAGTTGACATTCATGATCACCGGCGCGTTGATCATCTTCTTCCTTATCGTCGAGCCGCGCGGTCTTGCGCAATTGTGGCGCATCGGCAAGCAAAAACTGAGGGTTTGGCCCTTTCCTTACTGAGGGGCGAGCCATGGCGAATAAAAACAATATCTAGGGAGGTACAACATGTCGCGTAAAGAAAAGTTCCTCAAAGGCGTGGCAGGGGCGGCGCTCGGCCTGATCCTGGCGGCGCCGGTCGTCACGCCGGCGGCCGCCGAAGACTCGATCTACGTGCCGCTCTTCACCTATCGTACCGGGCCGTTTGCCGGCTCTGGAACCCCGATCGCCGACGGGATGCATGACTACCTGAACATGCTGAACGAACGCGATGGCGGTATCGGCGGCGTCAAGCTCGTCGTCGATGAATGCGAAACCGGTTACGACACTAAGAAGGGCCTCGAGTGCTATGACTCGGTCAAGCCGAAAAATCCGGTGATCGTCAATCCGTGGTCGACGGGCATCACGCTTTCGCTGATCCCCAAGGCCGCGGTCGACAAGATTCCAATCTTATCGATGAACTATGGTCTTTCTGCCGCGGCGAAGGGCGATGTGTTTCCCTGGATATTCAATCCGCCGACCACCTATTGGGACGGCCTCTCGGAAATCCTCAAATATGTTGGCGGCGGCTCCATCGATTCCTTGAAGGGAAAGACGCTCGGTTATCTCTACTTTGACGCCGCCTTCGGCCGAGAGGCGTTGCCGCTCTTTCAATCGATGTCCAAACAAGTTGGCTTCGATCTCAAGCTTTATCCGGTCGCCCCTGCCGACATGCAGAACCAAGCCTCGAAATGGCTGGACATCCGCCGTGACAAACCGGATTTCTTGGTGATGTACGGGTGGGGAGCGATGAACCCGACCGCGGTCAAGGAGGCCGTCAAGGCCAATTTTCCGATGGACAAGTTCGTCTCGATCTGGTGGCCGGGCGACGGCGACCTATCCTCGGCGGGCGATGGGGCCAAAGGTTTCCGGGAGCTGAACTGGCATGGCGCAGGCGCCGACTATCCGGCGTTCGCGGATATCAAAAAGCTCGTCGTCGACCCCGGCAAGAGCCAAGCGGCGGCTGGCGAATTCGGCAGCGTGCTCTACGATCATGGCGTCTACAATTCCATGTTGATCGCGGAAGGAATCGCTCAGGCGCAAAAGATCACTGGCAAGAAGGTCGTGACCGGGGAGGACGTTCGGCGCGGCATGGAGAACATCAATCTCGACGGCGCGCGGATCAAGGAGATCGGCATGACTGGCTTCGTCACGCCGTTCAAACTCACCTGCGCGGACCATAACAGCCATGGCGCGACTTTCGTCCAGCAATGGGACGGCGCGAAATGGGTGAAGACGACCGATGCTGTGGCTCCGGACAGCGCATTGGTGCAGCCGCTCATCGAGGAGGCGGCGAAGACTTATGCTGAGAAGAATGCCGGTTGGCCGCAGCGAAGCGAAGCGTGCGACAATAAGTCGTAACGGCCGTCTCGCGAATGAACGTCGCCGTCCAGACTTCTACGCGATCAATCCTCTCGGTCAGCAATATCGAGGTGATCTATAATCGTGTAGTGCTTGTTCTGCGCGGCGTTTCCCTCGATGTCCCGGAAGGCGGCATCGTGGCGCTTCTCGGCGCCAATGGCGCCGGCAAGACAACGACGCTGAAGGCGATCTCCAATCTTCTGCGCGCCGAGCGCGGTGAAGTGACCAAGGGCGCAATCGCCTTTTTGGGCGAGCGCGTCGATAAACTATCGCCGAATGAGTTGGTGCGCCGCGGCTGCATCCAAGTCATGGAAGGCCGTCACTGCTTCGGTCATCTTACGATTGAAGAGAACTTGCTGACCGGCGCGTTCACGCGTCGCGACGGGCGTGTGGCGATCGGGCGTGATCTCGAGGCGATCTACAATTATTTTCCCCGCTTGAAGCAGCGTCGAAACGCTCTCGCCGGCTATACATCGGGCGGCGAGCAGCAAATGTGCGCGATTGGCCGCGCCATGATGTCGCGACCGAAAATGATCCTCCTCGACGAGCCCTCGATGGGACTTGCGCCGCAAATCGTCGAGGAGATTTTTGAAATCGTCAGAGATTTGAACGCAAAGGAACGCGTCTCGTTCCTTCTCGCCGAACAGAACGCCAATATCGCGCTGCGCTACGCCAATTTCGGCTATATCCTGGAAAACGGGCGCGTCGTGCTCGACGGCGAGGCTGGCGCTCTGCGCGCCAACGAGGATGTGAAGGAATTCTATCTTGGCGTCGCTGGCGCTGAGCGCCGCTCGTTTCGAGACGTTAAGCACTACAAGAGACGAAAGCGATGGCTGGCCTAGACAAAGATACATGACCGACTTCTCGCAGGAAGAATTTGCGATACGAGTCGCGTGCGTAGAAGACGCGGCTTCCGTACGCGCGCTGAGCCGTGCCGCATATGCGAAATGGGTCCCTCTCATCGGCCGCGAACCATTGCCGATGAGCGCCGATTACGATCAGGCGATTCGTGACCATCGCATCGATCTCCTTTTCGCCGACGGCCTTTTGGCTGGCTTGATCGAGACCGTCGATGGCGCGGACCATCTGCTCATTGTGAACGTCGCCGTTTCGCCGGATCATCAGGGACGAGGCTTGGGCCGACGTTTGCTGGAGCATGCCGAGCGGCTCGCTGCTTCGCTTGGCCTGCCGGAGCTTCGTCTCTACACGAACCAGCTCTTCGCTGCGAATATCGCTCTCTATCGCCGCTTCGGTTACGTCGTTGACCGCGAGGAGCCCTTTATGGACGGCTTCACCGTGCATATGCACAAGCGATTGACTGATGGCTGAACTCTCTCTTCTATTTCGAGCGTCGTCTCGATAGCCTGGTGTCGAAGGACGGACCATTGAGCGCCAGATGACTCAACCCATCGACTTGCACATACGCGACGCACCGCTCTTTGCGTCACTGCGCGAGATTCTCGGCGCTTCGCTCCCCCGAGCGCCGGCGCTCGCCAGACAACTCGCCGGGTTCGATATCGCCTCGCTGCAGGCTCGCGCGGATCTTGCCCGTCTCCCGGTGTTGCGCAAATCCGACCTGACGGCGTTGCAAGCCAAAGCGCCGCCCTTCGGTGGTCTTGCGACAAAAGCGCCGGGAGATTTCAAGCGCCTGCTCGTTTCGCCCGGCCCGATATTCGAACCTGAGGGGCGCGGCGAAGATTGGTGGCGCGCCGCGGCGGCGCTATCGGCCGCCGGATTCAGACGCGGCGACATCGTCCTCAATTGCTTTTCGTACCATCTTACGCCGGGCGGCCATATCATGGAGAGCGGCGCTCGCGCGCTCGGCTGCGCGGTAATCCCTGGCGGAACGGGCAATACCGACCAACAGGTCGAAGCCATTCATCACCTGCGACCAACCGCCTATTGCGGCACGCCCGATTTCTTGAAAATTCTGCTGGACAAGGCGGCGGAAGGCGGGCGTGACGCCTCTTCGATCAAACGGGCGCTTGTGTCCGGAGCAGCGCTTCCGGCGAGCTTACGCGCTGAATTGGAAGGATGCGGCGTCAAGACGCGCCAAGCTTACGCCACGGCCGATCTCGGCATGATCGCCTATGAGACGAATCGTGACGATGGCTCGCTCGAGGAGGGGATGGTCGTCAACGAGGGGATCATTCTTGAAATCGTGACGCCAGGCACAGGCGATCCTGTCGCACCTGGCAAGGTCGGCGAGATCGTCGTGACGCGCCTCAATCCTGACTATCCCTTGCTGCGTTTCGCCACCGGCGATTTGTCGGCCTTTATCGTCGACGCGCCGCAGCTACGCATCAAAGGATGGCTTGGGCGCGCCGATCAGACGACGAAAGTCAAGGGCATGTTCGTTCATCCCGCGCAGGTGGCCGATGTGGGGCGCCATCATCCCGACCTCGGTGTGCTGCGACTTGTCGTACGTCGAGTTGGCGAACAAGACCAGATGATCCTTCGGGCGGAATGCTCGACCGCCTCCGCGGAGAAGGCCCGCGCCATCGCGGACACTTTACAAACTGTCACGAAGCTGCGCGGCGCCGTGGAGTTGGTTGCGCCGGGCATGTTGCCTAACGACGGAAAAGTCATCGCCGACGAACGACCGGTCGGGTGATCGACAGGCTCTGGGACGATCGAATCTGAATGAACGATTGATCTTCATCGTCGCTGTGGCGATAAGCCTATGGGCCAGCAAAGATCAAACTCCGTGACCATCGCTCTGATTGTCGTCCGCTTCGCCCATTTTGTCTCGGCGATGTTTTTGTTTGGGACGAGCGCGTTCCTCGCCTTCTTGGCGCCGCGCCCTCTTCGCGCTTCGCTCGCACGGCCGCTGGAGCGGCCGCTCATCCTTGCGAGTTTCATTGCCGCTACGACCGCCGTGCTCTGGTTGTTGCTGGAAGGCGGCGAGATGGGGGACGGCTGGAGCGATACGCTCAACCTGAATGTTCTTGGCGCCGTGATTCGAGACACCCAGTTCGGCCAGGTTTGGCTTTGGCGGCTCTTACTCGTGGCTGCTTTTGCCTTCGCCATGCGATGGCGGAGCCCGCGGCAACCAGCAGCCGGCGCAGTCTTGTCTGCACTCTTTTTGGCGAGCCTAGGCCTCGTTGGGCACGCCGCCATGTGGCGGGGGGTAGCCGGGCTATTCGAGCGCGCAAACCAAGGCCTGCACTTGGTGGCGGCCGGGTTCTGGCTCGGCGCGCTCGCGCCCCTTGTCGTTTGTCTACGGGGGCTTGCTGACCCGGATTCCAAAGAAGACGCGGCGCTAACCCTTCGGCGATTTTCCGGCGTGGGTCACGTCGCCGTTGCGGTCGTGCTGACGACCGGCGTGATCAATACGATCGTGATTCTTCGCCAATTGCCGATCAACTTTTCGTCGGCCTACCAGGCCAGCCTGGCAGCGAAAATGGCGACGGTCGCAACAATGGTTCTGCTCGCTCTCTACAATCGCTACGTGCTCGTTCCTCGCCTCGCCGAGCCGGGCGACGCTCTCGCCGCCCTCGAGCGCAATACGATTATCGAAATGCTGCTCGGCGGCGTGGCGCTGGCGCTGGTCAGCGCCTTCGCCACTTTCGAGCCAGTTTAAGCCAAAGAAAAAGGGCCAGGCAAAGCCTGACCCCGAACCTTAGGGGAGCGGAATGCCGCGCTGATCAGCGCAGCATCGCGTCGCGCTCAGCGATCGTCAGCCCGATGTCGTCCAAGGCGCGAAGCTGAAGATCTGCAAAACGGCTACGGTCGAGCGAGCGATGTGAGGCTTCGACGACGCCGTTAAGAATTTGTTTACACACCGACATGCCGAAAGAACCGACGTTGGCCAGCGTATTTTCGATTTTGTAGCGAGACTTGGTCATTTTCTTTCCCCTCAAACCGGATTCCTGCGAAAGTTGACGCGTTATACGCCGATCTCGACAATTCTCAAGTCATGCTTTATGTGTGAACCAATTAGAAAAACTATACGATGAAGAGCCCGAACCGCCTCCCGTCGCTGAACGCCCTGCGCGCCTTCGAAATCGTCTCGCGACGGCTTTCTTACGCGCGCGCGGCGGACGAATTGTTCGTCACCAAGGCGGCGGTGGCTCAGCAGGTGCGCCAGCTCGAGACCGAGGTCGGCGCGACCTTGGTCGAGCGGGCGGGGCGAGGACTGAGGCTGACCGAAGCCGGCTTGGCGGGGGTGCGAGACCTCGCCGATGGCTTCGAATTCCTGGGCCGGGCGGTCCGGGCGATGCGCGAAGCCTCCGGGCGGCGCTTTCTCGTGATCAATTCGAGCCCTTCCTTCGCGGCCACCTGGCTGGTCGGCCGTATCGGGCGTTTTAAAGCCGCCCATCCTGACATTGACGTGCTGCTCGACGCCAATCCGATCGATGATCCTTTAGAACATCCCAATGTCGACGCTTTGATCCGCTGGGGCGCGGGCGACTTCCCCGGCTTTGCCAATACGCTCTTGTTCGAAGAGAATGTCTTTCCCGTCTGCGCGCCACGCCTTGTCGAAGGGCCGGATGCGCTGCGCGCGCCGCAGGATTTAAAACGGCATACGCTGTTGCATCTCGACTGGAACCCAAGTTTCTCGACTTGGCCGACCTGGTCGGATTGGCTGAAAGCGGCTGGCGCGGCCGAGGTCGACGCCTCGCGGGGCGTCTGGTTCAATCATATGTCCATGGCGCTTTATGCCGCCGCGCAAGGGCAGGGGGTCACGCTGTCGACGCTCGCTATCGCCGCCGACGAACTCGCCGCCGGCCGTGTTGTCGCGCCCTTCACGACATCGGTGCACACGCCTTACGGCTACTATTTCCTCTGCCGGCCGGAACAAGCGACATCGCCGCGGATCGCCGCTCTAAGGGATTTTCTGGCGGCTGAGGCCAAGAAGTCGGCGGGGTAGGGCGACAAGTACGATATTTCGTCAGAGTACAAAGGAATTGTTCGATATGTCACGATTTGGCCGACAGCAGCTCTTCATCGACGGCGCTTTTGTCGACGGATCGGGGGCACGGACATTCCCCGCAATCAACCCAGCGAATGGCGAGGAACTGGCCGAGCTTCAGGAGGCGAGCGCTGCGGATGTGGATCGCGCCGTCGAAAGCGCGGCGCACGGACAAGCGGCGTGGGCGGCTCTGACCGCGGTTGAACGATCGCGGATCCTGCTTCGCGCGGTCGCGCTTCTTCGACAACGCAATGACGAACTTGCCCTGATCGAAACGCTCGATACAGGCAAGCCCATTTCCGAAACCCGGTCCGTCGATATTCAAACCGGCGCAGATGTTCTGGAATATTATGCTGGCCTGGCGCCCGCGATCGAAGGCCGCCAGATCCCTCTTCGTCCCAGTTCGTTCGTTTACACGCGGCGCGAGCCGTTAGGCGTTGTCGCCGGGATCGGCGCCTGGAACTATCCCATTCAGATCGCGCTGTGGAAGTCGGCCCCCGCCTTGGCGGCGGGAAACGCCATGGTCTTCAAACCGAGCGAAGAAACGTCTTTGACCGCGCTCCGTTTGGCCGAGATTTACAGAGAAGCGGGCCTGCCGAACGGCTGTTTCAACGTCGTAACGGGTGCGGGCGCGAAGACTGGCGCATTGTTGAGCGAACATCCCGGCGTCGCGAAACTATCGTTTACCGGCGGCACCAAAACCGGAAAGAAAGTCATGGCTTCGGCCGGCTCTTCGTTGAAGGCCGTGACGATGGAGCTCGGCGGCAAGTCGCCGCTGATTGTCTTTCCGGATGCCGAAATCGAGCGGGCCGCCGACATCGCCGTCGCCGCGAATTTCTTCAGCTCGGGGCAAGTCTGCACCAACGGAACGCGCGTTTTTGTACCGAGAGAGCGGCTCGAGGCTTTCGAAAAGGCAGTCGTCGAGCGCGTTGCGCGCATTCGTATGGGCGATCCGCAGGACGCTAATGTCAACTTTGGTCCACTGGCCAGCTTCGCGCATCGACGCCGTGTGCTCGACTATATCCAATCGGGAATCGGCGCGGGCGCGCGTCTTCTCGTCGGCGGTTATGCGCCCGACGACGGCGCCCTAGCCCAAGGCGCCTATGTCGCCCCGACCGTATTCTCGGATTGCCGGGATTCCATGCGAATCGTTCAGGAGGAGATATTCGGTCCCGTGATGAGCATCCTCGTCTATGATGACGAAGAGGAGGCGATTGCCCGGGCGAACGCGACGCCGTACGGGCTCGCAGCCGGCCTGGTGACCCGCGATCTCTCGCTGGCTCATCGCGTCATTCACCGGCTCGAGGCCGGCATCTGTTGGGTCAATACTTGGGGCGAGTCGCCCGCGCCAATGCCTGTTGGCGGATACAAACAATCCGGCGTTGGTCGGGAGAATGGTATCGAAACGCTGGAACATTATACGCGCACGAAGTCGGTTCAGATTGAACTCGGCCGTTTCCAACCGCTCTTCTGAGTGGCTAAGTCCTAGCTTTAATCAACGCTCAGCTTCGCCGCCTCAGCTCGTCACGCGCTCGCCGCGGCCATAGACCAGCAGCATCAGGATGATCACGCCGCCATAGATCACCTGCCGTCCGGCTTCGGGCATTTCCATGATCGAAAGCACGCTGTTGAGGAGCACGATCAGGATTACGCCGACGAGCGTGCCAAGATAGCGGCCGCGGCCGCCGAGGATGTTGGTGCCGCCGATGACGACGGCTGCGATGGAGGGCAGAAGGTAGGCATCGCCCATGCCCTGATAAGCCTTTTGCGAATATCCGGCGAGGAGTACGCCGGCGAGACCCGAGGCGAGGCCGCAGAGAGCGAAGCAGATCACCGTCACGCCGCGCGTGTTGACGCCCGCGAGATAGGCCGCCGCTTCCTTATTGCCGATCGCGTAGATGTAGCGGCCGAGCGCCGTCCGCTGAAGGGTGACCACGACGAGTGCCGAGACGGCGATCCAGACGAAGAGCGCGTTGGGAATGCCGAGCGAATGTCCGGACGCGAGAACGCGCATCAAGTCCGTCGCGGCGGTGTCCGGCGCGAAGCCGCCGGTATGCGCCACCATCAGGCCGCGCATCACCGCGTTGACGCCGAGCGTAAAAATCATCGACGGCACGCGCAGGTAGGCGATGCCAAGACCATTGATCGTACCAACGATCAGGCCAACGGCAAGGCCAACGGGAATTGCCGAAGACCCGCCAACAGCGGTCGCCATCATCGCGGCGGCAGTCAGGGTCCATGGGACAGAGAGATCGATCTGCGAGATCAATATCACCAACATCATACCGGCCGCGACAATGCCGAGAAAAGCGCCGATCTGAAGCTGCTGCAAAAGATAGTTCGGCGAGAGAAGCGGCGCGCTGCCGAACCGCGCCCAGGTATACGCAGTGCCGGCAATGAGGATCGCCACGATGAAGAGCGCCGCGATGGCGATCGGGCGATTGTCGCGCGACAAACTGAGACGCCCCGCCGAAATCGCCGTCACCGGAAGAGCTCCAACGTATTCTTGACCCTGAGTACACGAAGCGCGCCAATGCTGACCGCCGCTAAAAGGATAATCCCTTCGAAAAGCGGCTGCAGGAGCGGCGCGATATCGAAAACGCGGAAGAAGAAGGAGATCACCCGCAAGATCAAAGCGCCGAAAATCGAGCCGATCGCGCCGCCGGCGCCGCCGAGCAAAGAGGTGCCGCCGATCACGACCGCCGCAATGGAGTTGAGGGTATAGGTTCCAGCCTGCGGGATATCCGCATTGCCCGACGAGGTCTGGATCGCCAGGAACAGTCCGCCGCAGGCGGCGAAGAAGCCGGCGAGGGTGAAAGCCGCGATCTTGGCGCGATTGATGTCGAGCCCGGACATATAAGCGGCGCCTTCGGCCGATCCTATCGCATAGATAGTCCGGCCAGTGACAGAGCGCCGGAACGGCGCCCAGACGAACAGCGCGATAAGAACCAAGAGAACGAAAGGCGTCGGGATCCAGGCGAAAGGCGCGAACCAAGGCGCGGCGCCGTCGTCGAAAATATGCACGGTCGAGGCGAAATCGCCGAGCGAATTCGTCAAGGCCCAGTTGAGATCTTCGTCGATCTTGCCACCGGGCTGCGGGCGCAGGAAGAGCGCAATGCCGATATAGATCGCGCCCGTCGCGAGAGTCGCGATAATCGGCTGAATGCGGCCGTAGACGACGATGACGCCATTGACCAAGCCGCCCAAAGTGCCGATCGCGAGGCAAATGATTGCGCCGATAGTGATTCCGGCAATGCCGCCGGGCAGTGCGCCAAGGCCGACATGCAGACCCGCGATGTCGAGCGAGATCGGTGTTCCGTCCGCGGCGCCGCTCAAAAGGTAGCTCGCAAAGCAGCCGACCATGGTCATCAAGGCGCCGACCGAGAGGTCCAGGCCAGCGGCGAGGACTGGCACGGTCTGAGCCATGGCGACCATCGCCAAAGTGAAAACTTCGTCGCCGTTCTGCACGAGAACAGCGGAGGAGAATCCCTTCGGATGAGCAAGGTGATAGAGAAGGTACACGACGCAGAACAGAACGACCGCAAGCGTGAGGCCGAAATTCTGCCGCAAGCGAATGGCGAGATTGCTAGACATGAGCCGCCCCCGATCCACGAGGCGCCGGGCCGCCCGCTTCGATGTTGAGTGCGCTCGCGATGATATTGGTCTCGTTAAGATCGGCCCCAGTGAGCTCGCGCACGATTCGGCCGTCGTACATAATTGCGACCCGATCGCAGCAGCCGATGAGTTCGTCGTAGTCCGTCGAGTAGAAGAGGATTGCGGCGCCTTGGTCCGCGAGTTCCCGCATCAAGCGATAGAGCTCCTGTTTGGTGCCGACGTCGATGCCGCGGGTCGGGTCATTGAGCAGGATGATTTTCGGTCCAGTCATCAGCCATTTCGCGATCACGACTTTCTGCTGATTTCCGCCGGACAGTGTCGAAACCGCATCCGACTTTGCGCCGACTTTGATCTGCAGGCGCGCAATGCCGTACTCGACAGCCTCCCGCTCCTTGCCGGCGTCGACAAAAGGTCCCGTAGAAAGCGCTCCGAGGGAAGCGATCACGAGGTTATCGGCGATCGACATTGGCAGCATTAGTCCTTCGGTCTTGCGATCCTCGGGAACCAGGGCAACGCCAATCTCGCCTGCCTTGGCCGCGGCTGGTGAACCTGGGCGGACGGCGCGGCCATTGACCGTGACCGTACCCGTCACGCCGCGCAACACGCCGAAAAGCGCCAGCAGCAAGGTCTTCTGACCTTGTCCGTCGAGGCCGCCGAGGCCGACGATCTCACCGGCGCCAATGTCGAGCGAAATCCCTTCGAGACGCTTTTCCCAACCGAGATTTTCGATCTTCATCGCCGTCGCTGGCCGCGGCCTCGAGGGTTTAGGCGGATATTGCGTAGCGATATCGCGCCCGATCATCAACTGTACGATATCACCCGTCGATCGCGCACCTTTGTCGAAAGTTTCGATATGGCGTCCGTTCCGGAAGACGGAGGCGCGGTCCGCGAGCGCGTCCACTTCGTGCATGCGGTGCGAAATATAAAGAATGGCGACATTCTCTGCTTTGAGCCGTGCGAGAAGCGCGTAGACTTTCTCCACATCCGCACTGGTGAGCGCGGATGTCGCCTCATCAAGGATGAGCAGCTTTGGTTTTTGTCCTAGCGCCTTGGCGATTTCGACCATCTGTCGGCGCGACAAAGGTAGATCGCGCACGCGCAGCAGCGGGTTGACGTCTTCGCAACCGACTTCTGCGAGAAGCGCCTCAGCGCGCCGCCGCTGAGCACGCGTATCGATCATGCCGAAGCGTTTCGGCGGGGATGAAATTGAAATATTGTCGGCTACCGAAAGGTCCGGCATCAGCGACAGTTCTTGAAAGATGCAGACGACGCCGGCCGCAGTCGCCGCGGCCGGATTACTGAAGCGCCGCGCCGCGCCCTGGAGATGGATCGAACCTGTGTCCGGCTGCACAACGCCAGCGACAATCTTGATCAGTGTGGATTTACCTGCGCCATTCTCGCCCAGAACCGCGTGAATCTTGCCGCGGGCGCAGCCGAAGTCGACGCTCTCGAGGGCGCGTACGCCGCCGTAGCGCTTCGAAACGCCGGAGAGCACAAGAAAATCGTTTTCCGTCCCGTCAGGCATCGTGAGCTTCTCTGAGCTTGGTCTGCTGGACGGCAGAAAAATGGCCCGGCTCCTCGCCGGGCCACCCTATCTTTCGCCCTTAGGCGATCATTGGGTATTCTTTTCGCTCTGCCCCATAATTTCCGGCGCCGTAAAATTCACGCCGCAAGGCTTGAATTGGTTCGGCGCGAAGAAATTGGCCTTGAGATCCGGCCAAAAGTTTTCGCCCGCCTTGAGCGTCTTGTAGTCGGCGACGGGTATCGGGATCGAGATGAGCTGCGGCATGACATTGCCCTGGAGCGCAGAGATCGCGGCCTTCATCGAGATTGCGACGAGCGCCGGCGATTGGCCGTATGACATGCCCTTCAGGCCATCCTTCCAGTGATCGGCGATCTGCTTTCGGAACTCGTTCTCGCCCTCGCCAGCGAAAGGCACGAAAGCGTGCTTGGCGTCCATCATCGCCTGCACGGTGCCATCGTCGCCGCCTTGGCTGAAAACGCCGTCAAAATGGCCGTGGACCGCGAGCGCGTCGGCGGTGACCTTCTGCGACGTGCCGGTGTCCCAGTTGCCGACCACTTCGGTGATGTTGAATTTATTCGGCGCGGCCTCCATGACCTCACGGAAGCCGACATGGCGGTCGCGATCGACTGAGTTCCCTGGCAGGCCGCGCACTTCGAGGATGTCGCCGGAAGACTTGCCTGATTCGTTGATGAGCCAGTGCGCGGACATGCGGCCCATTTCCTTCTGGTCCTCGTTGACCATCATCACCTTGTCAGTGTCGAGGATGTTGTCGAAGGGAACGACGACGACATTATTCTTGTCGGCGAGCCGAATGATGCGGTCGAACCCGTCGGGCGCCACGGCGATGGTGACGATCGCGTCGTAGCCCTGGTTGATGAAGTCCTCCATCGCGCCAAGTTGGGCCGCGACGTCGGTGCCGGTCGAGACGACCTTAAATTCCTTGATGTTCTCTTTGATACCCGGCTGTTCGGCGAAAGCTTTCGCCGTCTTGACCATCTGAATGCGCCATGTGTTGCCGACGAAGCCGTTGACCAAAGCGATCTTGTAAGGGCCGGGCTTCTTATCCCACTGGAAGAACTTGGTCTTGTCCGACCAAGGCTTGAAGCATTCCGGATTAGCGCCGGGGCCGGAGACAATTTTCGGTCCGGCGAAGCTTGCGACGGACGATAGAAGCAGCCCGGCAAGCGCCAAGCCCGACACGAGACCAACGTGTTTCATCCTAATTCCCTCCCTATGTAGACGTCCGTTCGAAATACAGACGGCCCAATCGTCCAGGTCTTCCGCCTGGAACAATGGCGGCTAGCATGCCACAACGTTGGTCGACGTTGCAAGGCGGCTTGAAGAGTGAAGGCCTTTGCGTTTATGCGGGGGCGAGATGACGGCGGTTTGCGCGCGCCATGAAGCGGCGCACAATTCCGCTGAATGAAAACGTTGATATCTTGTCTTTTTGATAGATGCCGACGCCGAGGATTTCGTCAGCCGCCATGAGGCCGCTTTCGACCGCGGGGCCGATGCCCTCGCCGAGATCGACGCTGGCGAGGCCCGCGGAATCGCCTATCAGAAAACAATTGTCGCGTTTGACATCGCCTTTGTAGCTGAAAAGATAGTACGGATGACCGGTCTCCTGAAGCGAGTCTGCAGTCTCGGCGTCAATGCGTTGGTCGCGAACGAGATCGTCGAGAAAACCGCGGAAGTGACTTTGTATCTTCGAGCCCGACTTCTTAAAATATTTCGCCTTCCCGCCCAAGCCGAGATTAACGAAACCATTTCCCTTCGGAACGATCCAGGCGTAACCGACGAGCCCGCGCCGAAAAAAGTAGAGATGACAGATGTCGTCGCGGGAGGGGTACGCGAATTCCTTCTCCAGCGTTACGATCTGACGGGACTTTACGCGACCGTCCGCGAAGAGCGCGCGGCGCACCGGGCACATGCTCCCACCAGCGCCGACGAGATAGGTACAGGAAAACGCATCGTCGATGACATAGCGATCGACATCGCGACGGATCGTTTTGGCTTCATGTTCGATTACCTCGGCGCCGGAGCGCCGGAGCAGCCAGTCGTCGAATTCAACGCGGCGGATGGAATAATTGGCGCCCGGCGTCGGGAACCAGTTGAAGGCGAAAGGAAGGCCGAAGAAATGCGTCCGAATGTCCAATTTGAGGATCGAATGCGGATAATCGGCCGATGTAAATTCGAGATCGGCCATCGCCTTGGCGGTAATCCAGCCGGCGCAGAGTTTCAATCGCGGAAAACGCGCCTTATCGAGGATCAACGCCTCTTTTCCGCGCTGGACGAGCCGGCGCGCACAAGCGCTTCCCGCTGGTCCGCCGCCGATGATAATGGTCTCAACATGCCGCATGCGCTCTATATAAAGCCTGCGCGGTTAGATTTGAAATCGCCGCCGCCTGTTTTGCAGTTCATTCGCCGCGTGACATCATTTCACGCAGCGCCTGCGGCGTCGTGACCGGCAGGCTGCAGACCGAGCCCCGGCAGAGATAGGCGGCTGGCGCGCCATCAAGGGGCGCGCGGCCATGGCCGGGCGAGATCTCCGGCCAATCGGCGCCATCGAGGGTACGAAGGACACAGGTCGCGGGGTCGGGCGAGGCGAGGGCGGTCGCGAGAAGCGCCTGGGCGCGCGGGTCTTCCGAATCGCCCGCGACGACAATGACGGCGGCGCGCTCGAGAAAATCCGCCGCCGCCAGCAAGAGGGGAGACTGCGCCATCGCATCGCGCGCGCCGGCGAAAGCTTGGACGAGGCGTTCGCAGTCGTCGCGCCAGCGTTTCTCGCCAGTCAGATTGTGGAGGCGGGCGAGGACCTCTGCGATCAGGCCAATGCCGGACGGCGTCGCGCCGTCACGGGCGTGGCGCGGCCGTGCGCCGGGCAGATCGGCAGCATCGCGCGCCGTGATGAAGAAACTGCCGTCGGCGTCGCCGAAGAGGTCCTGCGCCTCTTCGACGAGCGCGATAGCACGGGCAAGGTACGAACGCTCACCCGTCGCCTCGAACAAAGCCAGCGCCGCCCGCGCGATGCTGGCGTAATCATCCAGCATGCCAGCGGCGCCAACCCGCCCGTTCCGCCAGGCATGGGCCAGCCGACCTTTTTCGTTGCGCAAAGTCTCGTCGACGAAAGCGAAGGCCGTGCGCGCTGCTTTCACATAAGCCGGCGAAGAAGGGAAAGTCGCGCTCCGCGCCAGCGCGGCGATCATCAAACCGTTCCAATCGGCCAGAATCTTGTCGTCCAGCGCGGGCTTCGGCCGCTTTTCGCGCAGGGCAAAGAGCATCGCGCGCGCTTTCGCGAGGCCAGCTTCGGCCGCCGTGTCGCCATGCGGCGCGAGCGTTCGACGCAGCACGTTGCGATGCTCCCAATTGCCGTCGGGCCGGACGTCATAGGCCGCCTTGAAAGCTTCGCTTTCTTCGCCCAGCGCGGCGTCGATTTCATTCGCCGTCCAGGTATAGAAAGAACCTTCTTCGCCCGCTTGATCGGCGTCGAGCGAGGCGGCGAAGGCGAAGCGTTCGACCTCGCCAATGCGCATGGCCGTCATCAGCCACACAAAAGTCTCGTCGGCGCGTTCAGCGAAGAGCGGGTTCGGCTCCGCTGCATGGGCAAGCGCAAGCAGTTCGAAAATCTGCGCATTGTCATAGAGCATCTTCTCGAAATGCGGCACGTGCCACTCGGCGTCGACAGAATAGCGCGCAAAGCCGCCGCCGAGATGATCATAGATCCCGCCTTCGCAAAGCGAGACGAGAAGCTGGCGCGTCGCCGCGCGGGCTGCTTGATCGCCGGCGCGATAGGCTTCATTCCATAGGAATCGAAAGATCGGCGCATTGGGGAATTTCGGCGCGCCGCCAAGGCCGCCATGAGCCGGATCCATCTGCCGCAAGAAAGCGGCCGCGATCATTGAAAGGTCATTCGGTCCGATCGCCCCGCCGCCCTTGGCTTCGGAGAGTTCGGCGAGAAAGGCGTTGAGATTGGCGCCTTGCGCAAGTAGCGCGTCGCGCTTTTCCGCCCAAGCCCTGTCGACGGCGTGAAGGATTTGCTGGAAAGAGGGGCGGCCCCATCGCGGCTCGGGCGGCCAATAGGTGCCGCCGAACATCGGCGCGCCGTCGGGGCTGAGGAACATGGTCAGCGGCCAGCCGCCTTGCTCGCCGAGCGCATTGAGCGCCGTCATATAGATATGATCGATGTCCGGCCGCTCCTCGCGATCGACTTTGATGTTGACAAAGAGCCGGTTCATCAGCGCCGCGGTCTCCTCGTTCTCGAAAGACTCATGCGCCATCACATGGCACCAGTGACAGGCGGCGTAGCCGATCGAGATCATGATCGGCCGATCCCGCTCGCGCGCCTCCTCGAGCGCCGCTGCGCCCCACTGCCGCCAATGCACGGGATTGT
>JASLHV010000564.1 GCA_030153205.1 Roseiarcus sp.
GCGCGCCGGCGAAACCCAGAGACACAAGAGCTTTTATCATCGTCAACCGCTCCTTTTCTTGGCGGCCGATCGATCGAGGCTTCAAACGATGCGATCAAGCCACGCGCTGATCGCCCTTCGTGGAACGCTTGATCTCCCAAAGGTTAGGCGGGCAGCGGCGCAGCCGCGCGCGTGCTCGCTTCTATGCGGTTGATCTTCGGCGCATATGCCGCCCAGGCGTCCCGCTGCGGATCGTTGCAGCGAAGATGCGGCTTCGAGCGCATCCTCCAGCCGCGAGAAAGCGTTGCAAAGGCGTCGCGGCATCCGGCAAGTCCTAAGCAAACGGCGTGCCGAATCGCGATATAGGAGAATCCCGATGGCGATTCGCGTCAAGGCGAAATTGCAGGAGCGCGGGGGATAAGGGGCGGAGGTGTTTGCGATGCTCCGCGGCGGCCACATCGCCCGACCCCGTCAGGCCGCTTCGTCGCTGCTCCGCTTGCGCTTCGGTGACAGCGCCGTTCCGATGCGGCTTGTGGTGGCCATGGTCTTTGCTACTGCCGCCTCGTCACATAGGCGCTCAACGCCGCCGTCGGCGAACCTTCCCGGATCAACACGCAATCGTCCGGAAAATCCTGCCGGAATGCCGCGCCTAGGGCGAAGGCGCCCTCGATAAATCGCTCCAGGTGGACCATCGCGCCGGTCGGAATATCGTGCAGCACGACGAGGCTTTCTTCCTGCTCGCCGATCTGGCGAAGCGCCGTATCGACCCAACCGTAAGGGTCGCTCCAATCGCGCGGAACAACGTTCCAGGTGACGCAGGTCGCGCGCCGCTTCAAGAGATGATCGACCGCCGCCTCGCTGAGCAGACGCCGATCAAGCATCCCCCCTTGGCCATAGGGTCGAAACAATGGCGATGGCGACGCATAATCGCCGATCAGCGCATCGGTTCTTTCGATTTCTTCAACCGAGGCGGCGGGATCCTCGATAAGGCCGAGCGGGGTTTCGTGATGGTAGGTATGATTGCCGATCCAATGGCCGCGCGCATGCGCTTCGGCCATCGCGGCGCGCCCCTCCGGCGCCTCGATATTCTTGCCGAGAACGAAGAACGTCGCCGGAATGGCGTAACGCGCCAGAGTCTGGAGCGCCATTGGCGTGACGCCGGGATGAGGACCGTTGTCGAAAGACAGCGTGACGAGAGGCATGGAACACCGTCATTGCGAGGAGCGAAGCGACGAAGCAACCCAGGGGCTGTCGCGGCGTCTGGATTGCTTCACTTCGTTCGCAACGGCGCCGGGCATTTTGGAGTCGTACTCTCTCAACCGCCGATATTGAAGCTCGCCAAGGCGGCCATATTGATAATGTCCGAGTCCCTCGCGCCGAGGGGCACAATCTGCACCGGCTTTTCGAGGCCGACGATCAATGGCCCGATCACCGTCGCGCCGCCGAGCTCCTGCAGCATTTTCGTCGAGATCGACGCCGAATGGAACGCCGGCATGATCAGCACATTGGCGGCGTCTGTGAGGCGGCAGAACGGATAGGCGGCCATCGCCGCGCGGTTCAGCGCGATGTCGGCAGCCATTTCGCCGTCATATTCGAAGTCGACGCGCTGCTGATCGAGAATGCGCACCGCCTCCTGCACGCGCATCGAGCGCTCGCCGGCCGGATGGCCGAACGAGGAGAAAGCCAGCATTGCGACGCGCGGCTCGTACCCTAGCCGCCTCGCCACGCCAGCCGCTTCGATCGCAATCTGGGCCAGATCCTCCGCCGTCGGCATCTCGGCGATCGCCGTATCGGCGACGACGACCGGACGGCCCCGCGCCAGCACCAGCGAGACGCCGATCACGCGATGGCCGGGCTTATGATCGATGACGCGACGCACTTCTTCCAACACGACGGAGAAATTGCGGGTGACGCCGGTGACCATCGCGTCGGCGTCGCCCTGCGCAACCATGGCGGCGGCGAATGTGTTGCGGTCCTGATTGATCAAACGTTGACAATCGCGAAAGAGGAAGCCGCGCCGTTGCAGCCGTTCGTAAAGAAACTGCGCATAGACCGAATTGCGCGAAGAAAGCGCGGCATTGTGGATTTCGATGCCCTTCTCAGCGAGATCGAACCCGGCGGCGTCGGCGACCGCGCGCACGCGATTTTCGCGCCCGACCAGCACGACCGACCCTAAGCCCTGCGTCGCAAAGGAATAGGCGGCGCGGATCACTTGTTCTTCTTCGCCTTCCGCGAAGACGACGCGCTTGGGATTGCGCCGCACCCGCTCCATGATCCGCTGCAAGGCGCCCGCCACCGGATCGCGCCGCGCCGAAAGCTGATTCTGATAGGCTTTCAAGTCGACGATCGGCTTTTGCGCGACGCCTGAATCCATCGCCGCCCTGGCGACCGCGGCGGGGATCACATAGATCAGCCGTGGGTCGAAAGGTACGGGAATGATATATTCGCGACCGAAGCGCGGCCGTGCGCCTTGGTACGCCGCGGCGACTTCATCCGGCACGTCCTCGCGGGCCAGTTCGGCAAGCGCATTGGCCGCCGCGATTTTCATCTCCATATTGATCGTCTTGGCGCGCACGTCGAGGGCGCCGCGGAAAATGTAGGGAAAGCCGAGAACGTTGTTGACCTGGTTGGGATAGTCGGAGCGCCCCGTCGCGACGATGACGTCGTTTCGCGCCTTATGCGCCTCTTCCGGCGTGATCTCAGGGTCGGGATTGGCCATGGCGAAGATGATCGGATCGGGGGCCATACTCTTGACCATATCGGGCGTCAGCGCGCCTTTGACGGAAAGGCCGAAGAAAATATCGGCGCCGGCGACCGCCTCCTCCAGCGTACGCAAAGGTGTTTCGACCGCATGCGCCGACTTCCATTGATTCATGCCTTCCTTGCGGCCGCGGTAGACGACGCCCTTGGTGTCGCAGAGAAGGACGTTCTGCGGCGCAAAACCGATCGCCTTGATGAGATCGAGGCAGGCGATGCCGGCGGCGCCGGCGCCATTGCAGACGAGACGTGTGGTCTTGATGTCGCGGCCGGTGAGCTTCATCGCATTGATCATGCCGGCGGCGGCGATGATCGCCGTGCCATGCTGGTCGTCGTGGAAGACCGGAATGTCCATTAATTCGCGCAGGCGCTCCTCGATCAGGAAACATTCCGGCGCCTTGATGTCTTCGAGATTGATGCCGCCGAAACTCGGCCCAAGGAATCTGATGCTATTGATGAACTCCTCGGGATCCTCGGTGTCGACTTCGAGGTCGATCGAATCGATATCCGCGAAACGCTTGAAGAGAACGGCCTTGCCCTCCATCACCGGCTTGGAGGCGAGCGCCCCGAGATTGCCGAGGCCAAGGATGGCGGTGCCGTTCGAGACGACCGCGACCGTATTTCCGCGTGTCGTGTAGTCGAAGGCGGTGGAGGGGTCGGCGTGGATCGCCTTGACCGGCGCGGCGACGCCCGGCGAATAGGCGAGCGATAGATCGCGCTGCGTCGCCATCGGCTTGGTCGGCACGATTTCGAGCTTGCCCGGTTTGCCGCGCGCGTGAAATTGCAGCGCTTCCTGGTCGGTGATCGAAGGGCGTTTGCTACGGCCTTCGGTTTCCTTGGTCATTCGATTTCCCCCAATCCGACCCGTCTTATTCGAAAGGCCAGCATAACGGGCGATGGCGCGGTCGCAAATTGGCGGCTTAAGCCCGCATCAAAAGGCCGCATGCGGGGCTTCAGAGACGATCGTTAACGCCCCCTTCGATTGCGAGAAAACTAGTACTCCCTCTGCGCCCCGACGCCGGCGCTGGAGCCGCCGCCCGCATCGACGCCGCCTTGCAGACGGATATGGCGCGTGACGTCGAGGTCGAGGTTGACGCCATTGTCTTGCGGCTTGGCGCCCGATTTGACGCCGACGCTGATACGGTCGTTGATGGCGCGGGTCACGCCAACCGCGGCGCCACCTGTACTATCGGTTGAAATATCGAGACTGTCGACGCCGAGGGTCTTGCGCAACCGCTCGAAGGAATCGCCGCCGCCCGCCAGGGACGCCGCCGCATTGGCGAGTTGCAGCGCTTGTACCGGCGAAAGGCTTCCCGAAGTCTTTTGAAAAAGGACGCGCGAGAGGATCTCGTCTTGCGGCAGGCTGGGATCGGAAGTGAAGGCGAAACTCGGGTGCGAGGCCGGACCCGTGACCGTGATGCGTGCAGTAATGTCCGTTGCCTGCGTCTCGGCAACCATGTCGAGCTCCGGTATGACGTCGCCGAGGAATTGGATTTTTCCGCTGGTGAAGGCGAGCCTTTTGCCGAGCATCGAGAGCGACCCGCGCCGCATCTCGAAGCCGCCGTCGATCTGAGGCTTGGCCGTCGTTCCATTGACTTTCAATTCGCCGCCGAGTTCGGCGTCAATGCCGCGGCCGCGCACGAAGACGCGGCTCGGCGCCGAAACGACAATCGCCAAGCTGGCGTTGAAGGGCGGAGCGGCATGGCCGCGTTGGCCTTTGGCGTCGAGCGCCAGACGGGCCTTCACCGTCTCGCCGGGATTGACATGTTTGACGTCTTGCAGCGGCGCCGCTGCGCCGCCAAGCCGCTCCGGAACGCTGATGTCCATCGAATCCACCGCGACGCGGCCGGAGACTTTCGGATCGCGGGCCAGCGCGCCGGTCACATCAAGCCCGAGGTCGACCGTCGCGGCGACGACGTCGATATTGACGAGCTGAGCGCGCTCGCTGGCGATATGAATCGATCCGGGAAAGCCCGCCTCGGCGTCGAGCCGCGCTTGTCCCGAGACGTTCAAGACACCGCCATTGCTCGTCGCCGCTTTGAGGCGCTCGATTCTGATTTGGTCGCCGTCCGCGGCGATCAGCGCATCGATTGCGGTCAGCTTCAGCCCGATCGTTTCATCCGAGAAGACGCCGCCGGTCATCGTCACGGATCCCTTCGCCCAGGGCTTGGCGATCGGGCCGCGCAAATGCGCGTCGATTGCGACCATGCCGGAGAGGCGTCGTCCTGACGCCGACAGCAAGCCATTGGCGAGGCCGGCGTCGAGCTTGCCAGCGACCGCCAGATTAAGATCGCCCTCGCTCTTCAGCGGCGCGGCGCCGGCGGCGCGCAGAGCGCTGGCGGCGCCCGCCTTCATCGTGATGTCGAGCGTCGTTCTTCCATCGCCGAGTCGGCCGGCGCCGGAAATTTCGACGGCGGGCAAACCAGCGCTACGCGTCTGCGGCGCGCTGACGCTTTTAAGCTGGACTCGCCAGTCGCCGCTCGGCGCGTCCGCAGCGCCGCTGATCGTCGCCTCGCCGTCGGCGACGCCCTGCAAGCCGAGACCTGGCTTGGCTAAATCGGCCGCCGCGAGCGGGACGGCGGCAAGTTTGAGGCGCAGATCGAGCGCCGCGCCGGCATGGCCGTCGACGGAGACGCGTCCAGCGTTGATCCCAAGCGCGAAATTCTTGATGTCGACTCCGTCGCCGCCGAAGGCGAAAGAAGCGGGATGCGCAAGGGACAATTTCTGTCCATTGCCGGTCGCGCTGAGACTTGCGAGTTCGAAACGAGAGATCGCATCGGCGACAAGCTTACCGCGCGCTTGCAAGGCGAGGCCGCGCGCTTTGGCCGCGACAGCAAGATCGCTGGAATCGGTTGCGCCGCTCGCCTTGAAACTGAGATCGGCGATCGTTTCGCCGCCAACGCTCGCTTTGGCGAGCTTGACGTCGCCAGAGAGGATTTTCCGGCCGTAGATATCCGTCGCCGTCAGATCGGCGTCGAGACCCGCCAAAGAATTCGCCGCGAATGCGAGCTTGTCGCTCTTGGCGACGATGTGAGCGTTCTGACGCCCGTCGGTTGCCGTCAAGGCGATCTCGGCGCGCAGGGCGCCGGCCAGCCGCGTCAGGAGCAGCGGCGAGAGATCGTCGAAATTGCCGATTGTGACCGCGACCTTGCCGGCGGCGAGAAAATCCGCGGCAAGGGCGAGATCGCCGTCGAGCCGAGCCGAGCCGAGGGAGAACGAAAGCCCATCCGCCTTCCAGCCGCCGTCGCTCTGTTTGGCGATATGGAGCGCGCCCTGCAGCGGCTGGCGGCCGATGTCGCCGCTGAGCGAAGCGCGCGCGTCGAGGGCGCCAGTCAGATCCTGCGCGTTCAATTTCAAGGCGAGGCCGGACGTCGGTCGGTCCATCAGGCGGCCATCGTCGAGGCTCGCGGTCACGTCTGCGTTGAGCCGATCGCCTGCGCCTGTGACGGCGCCGGCGATCGTCGCCTTGCCGAGAATGCGCGGGTCGAGAACACGCGCGTCCGGCGCGTCAATCTCGCCTTTGAGATTGGCCTTATCGCCGCCGATCGCGCCGTCGAGCAAGGCGCGTCCATGCCTGCCGAGAAGCGCCAGCTTGCGAAAGCCGAAACCGCCGCCGGCCAGACTCTCAGCCACGCCGCTTAACGTCAGCGCGCCGCCGGTCCATCCGTCGACGCCGGCGACGCCCGTCGCAAGATTGCTGACATGGCCGTCAAAGCTTGCCGCGAGCGCATGGGTCTTCGGCGAGCCTTCGATGTCAGCCTTGACCGTCGCGACGCCTTTGAGCGCTTTTCCCGCAAGCGCGGCAAAATGCGAGAGATCGGGCGCTTCGATTACGACCGCGCCCTTCGCCTTCTCGCTGCTCAGCAGCCCGGTATAGGAGAGGTTCAAAGCCGTGGCGGCGGCCTGCAAAGTTTCGACATCGAGCGCGCCTTCCGGCGAGGCCTTGGCACGGAAGGTCAGCTTGAGGTCGGAGCCGACGGCGTGATCGAGCGCCTTGTCGGCGAGCTTCAGTCCGCTCGCCGCCGCATCGCCCGTAAGCGCGATGCGCGTCGCCGGCGCGTCAAGCGCGCCATTCGGTTCGGCGCTGAACGAGGCGATCAGCCGATCGAGGCCGCCTTGATCGAAGGCGAGTTTCTCGGCGTCGAATTTCGCGTCGATCTTCGGCGCGCTCGCCGCGCCTGCGATCGTGGCGTTGAAGTCGAGCTTGCCGATTTTCGGCGCGCCGGGGATGGCGCCGGCGTGGATTTTCACATCAAGCGCGCGATCGGCGCCGACCGTACCTTCGATGTCGAGCCTGGCGTTGGCGGAAACGAGGTGAAGGCCGGAGAGGGTCAAGCTCGAATCGTCGCGGATCAGCATATCGCCGTCGAGCGTCGTTTCGCCGGCAAAGACCGGCCGGATCACCGAGGGCGCGAGACCTTCGACGCGCGATTGCAGTTTCAACCCGAGTCGTCGCGCCGGTCCTTGACGCGTGAGGTCGACGCCGCCATTCGCGCCAATGCTCGGGCCGGCCTCAAAGGCGAGTTTGGCGTTGAACTTGTCGAGCGGGCCGGCGCCGGCGAGCGAAAGCTTCACCGGCGGCGCGCCCGGCAAATTGGCGAGCGTCGAGACAAGGCCGCCGGCCGGCTCGTCGAAATTCACGTCGACATTCAGCGTCGCGCTCTGCGGCACGAAGCCGAGTTTCGCCACAAAGGCGCCGCCGGCGTCGAGCCGATGCGCGTCGAGACTAAGATCGAGCCCTTCGGACGGCGGCCCGAGCGTCGCGCGTCCTTTGATCGCAAGATGCGCTTCGGCGCCGACAACCGGCGCGCCGAGCGCCAGATCCGCGACGCCGAAATCCTTGATGATCACCTTGACCGGCAGATCCGGCAGGATCGGCGCATCCGCCTGCCCTGCGTCCGTCGTTGGCGCCGGCGGCGTCGCGCCGGCGGGCGCGGGCAATGGTTTGCGGAGGAATTGCAGATGGCCGATTTCGAGTTGATCGACCTCCAGGCGCCGCTTGAACAAAGCCAGACGGCTCCACACCAGCCGCGCCTTGTCGAGCTTCAGCCAGGGCCCGTCGCGATCCGACAGGACGATGTCGCGGATCGT
>JASLHV010000519.1 GCA_030153205.1 Roseiarcus sp.
CTCGACCGACCAAGTGTTGACGAAGACATTGCGCGGCTTTGGCGACTTGGCGCGCTGGGTGTCGCGCTCGGCGATGTGAATTCCCTTGACGCCAAGGCGATGAGCGAGCTGGCCCCATTCCTCCCGCGTCTTCGGCTCCGCTCCCTTATCGCCGAGATCGGCGGCGAGGTTGACCAGCGCCTGCTTGACGAACCACGAGACCATGCCGGGGTTCGCGCCACAGCAGGAGACGGCAGTGGAGCCGCCGGGCTTGCGGCGGCGCGCCTCGAGCACCGTTTCGCGCAAGGCGTAGTTCGAGCGCGTCTCCGGGCCGAGGCTCTTGTCGAAGTAGAAGCCGGGCCAGGGTTCGACGACGGTATCGATGTAAAGCGCGCCGATCTCGCGGCAGTGCTCCATGAGCGCCAGCGAGGACGTATCGACGGAGAGATTGACGCAGAAGCCCTGGCCGCCGCCGCGGGAGAGATATTTCGTCAGCACCTCGCGATAATTCTCCCTCGTAATGGCGAGCTGAAGAAACGCGACGCCGCGCTCGTCGAGCAAGGCGCGATCGGAATCGTCGGGATCGATGACGATGAAGCGGCTCTTGTCATAATCGAAATGGCGCTCGATGAGCGGCAGCGTCCCCTTGCCGATCGAACCAAAGCCGATCATCACGATCGGACCGTCGATCCGCCCATGCCGTGGCCATTCCGTCATCGGTATCCCCAAATTTCGAGAAATCACGAGGCGGCGAACGCCGCCCGGGCGGGTTAAGAGCAAGCGCGGCGCGGCTCGTCAATAGGCGCGGACGCCGTCATTTTGATGTGACGGTTGCGTGACAGAGTTTCAGGAGATGTCGGCAGACAGGTGAGACGACGACGCTTCCGGCTTACCCTCATCCAGCGCTTCGCGCCTCCTTCTCCGCAAGCGGGAGAAGGGGTGTTTCCAGCGCCCGCTGTAAGGCTCCTAAATCCCCGCGGCAGCGCCGTCGGAGCGGGGGTCGTGGGCGGCGGCGATCGCGCCTTTGGCGTTGCGGACAAGGAGGCCGGCGTGGCCGAAAGTGTCGGAAAGCGGCGCTTCGATTCGCTCGATCGGATGGCCGGCGGCGGCTAAGGCGCGCGCGACGCCGTCATCGAAGCCGCCTTCGAGCTTCACCGTCGATGTGTGCGTTCCCCAGGTGCGGCCGACCAGGAAACGCGGCGCGGCGAGCGCCTTGGCGATGTCTTCGCCAAAGCGATAGCGCGTGAAAATCTGCGCCTGGAATTGCGGCTGGCCATCGCCGCCCATTGAGCCATAGGCGACGGCGCGGCCGTCGTCGAAGAGCGCGAGCGGCGGGTTCAACGTATGGAAGGGGCGCCGCCCCGGCTGCAGCGGATTGACCGCTTTCGGATCGAGCGAGAAAGCGAGGCCGCGATTGGCCATGAGCACGCCGGTCGCCGGAAGGACGCAGCCTGAGCCAAATTCCCAGTAGAGCGATTGGATGAAAGACACGGCGCGGCCTTCGGCGTCGATCGCGCCCATCCAGATCGTATCGCCCTCGCCGGCCCTGGCGGGCCACGGCGCGGCGCGGGCTTTGTCGATCGCGGCGGCTTCGCGATCGAGCGCGGCGGCGGCGAGAAAGCTCATCGGGTCATGGACGAGACGATCGAAATCCGTACAGGCGCGATCGCGAATTGCGAGGGCGCGGCGGGACGCTTCGATCAAGCCATGAAAATACGTGAAATCGTCGCTGCGTGAAATGTTCAAACGGTCGAACAGGCCGAGGAGGACGAGCGAGGCGAGACCCTGCGTCGGCGGCGGCGTGTTATAGAGAATGGCGCCGGGGACTTTCAGCGATAGCGGCGTGCGCCAGTTGGCGCGGTAGTTACGGAAATCCTCGCGCGTGACCGGCGAGCCGATGCGTTGCAGATCGCCGGCGATTTCGCGAGCGATGTCGCCGCGATAGAAATCATCGAGCCCGACATGGGCGAGATGCGTCAGCGTCTCGGCAAATTGCGGCGCCTTGCGCGTCGTACCGGCAGTCGGCGTCTTTCCCTCGACAAGGTAGGTCTCGGCGAAGCCCGGCGCTTTCTTCAGCGCTTCATATTCGTTCGGGACGGTGCGCGCTTCGCAGGGCGAGATGGGAAAGCCGTCGCGCGCGAGGCGGGTGGCGCTTTCGAGCAGGAGCGACAGCGGCAGCCGGCCGCCGAAACTCGCCGAAAGTTCGAGCGCGAGCATCCAGCCGCCGATCGTACCGGGAACGGTCAGCGCCGCATTGGGCCCACGCGCTGGAATGGCGCCGCCGAGCTCGCGGTAGCGCGCGATCGTCGCGCCCTGGCCGGCGAAGCCGCAGGCTTCGATGGCGCGCACCCGGCCGCCAGGCTCGGCGATCAACCAAAAGCCGTCGCCACCGATCGAATTCATATGCGGATAGACGAGCGCGATCGTCGCGGCCATGGCGATCATGGCTTCGATGGCGTTGCCACCCTCGGCGAGGATGGCGCGGCCGGCCTCGGCGGCGAGCGCATGCGGCGCGGCCACGGCGGCGCGGGAAAATTGCGGCGTATCGGTCATCAGGGATCCGTTCAGAAGGCGGATTATTGATTTGAGCGGTCGATCGGCGGGTTGGATAACGCGTCGACCCAGCTATGTCGCCTCTCCTGCCAAACCGCGATTTGCGGCGCCGGAAAGGAAGGGTCGGCGAAGGCGCCGACGGCGACCGCAATCAGGCCTGGGACTTTAGCGGCCTCCCAATAGACCGTCGAGCCGCAAAACTCGCAGAAGCGGAAAGTCAAGGGATTGCCGGCGTCCGAGATGCGCGTGAATTCTTTCGCCGTTCCGGTGGCGAACGTCACGTTTTCCCGGCGAAACCAGGCTTGCGCGCCAAAGACGCTGCCGGTTCGCCGCTGACATTCGAGGCAATGGCAGAGGGAGACGCGTGCCGGCTCGCCTTCGCAGGCAAGCGCCAGTCGACCGCAATGGCAGGCGGCGCGCCGGATTGTCATTGAGGGGCTCCTTGTCGGCCTATAAGGAACGATCGGACGAAATAGAGAACGGTCCAGAGGTCGTGATGTCGCGAGGCGAATTCGAGACCGAAGTTGGAATGGAGCGCGGCGCCAGCGCCTTCACCGCTCTCGGCTTAC
>JASLHV010000012.1 GCA_030153205.1 Roseiarcus sp.
CGATTCGACGCCGCCGCCGATCGTCATGTCGTGCTGGCCGGCCATGACTTGCGCGGCGGCGAAATTGATCGAGTCGAGGCCGGAAGCGCAAAAGCGGTTGATCTGCACGCCGGGAACGTGATCGCCGTAACCCGCGACAAGGGCGGCCGAGCGCGCGACGTCGCCGCCGGCTTCGCCGATCGGATCGACGCAACCCATGACCACGTCGTCGATGAGTTTGGTGTCGAGCTTATTGCGATCCTTGATCGCCCTCAGCGCCGTCGCCGCGAGATGCAAAGTCGTCGCGGTATGAAGCGCGCCGTCCGGCTTGCCGCGTCCGCGCGGGGTGCGAACGTGATCGTAGATGAAAGCGTCGGTCATTTTTGCCTCCTCGCCTTGCGGCGGTTCTAGCCTCAATCCGTGTCGTGATCGGGATGCTGGTGGTTGCCGACGTCCTTGATTTTCGCCGCATCCAGAAAGGCCTGAGTGCTGCGCGTCGGCAAAGTATGCAGCGTCGCGGTCCAGCTTAGCGCGGCCTCGACGCCATGTTGTTCGTTCGGCGTGACGGCTTCAGGATCGTCCAAGGAGCCGACAGTGACCGAGATACGTTCGCTCGCCTTGAGCCGATAGGTCAGCGGCGTCCCGCACTTTTGGCAAAAGCCGCGTTCGGCGATCTCGGAACTTTGAAAGATCGTCGGCTCGCCGCGCGTATAGGAGAGATATTTTGTCGGCACGCCGGCGAAGACCATGAAAGGCGCGCCGCCGGCTTTTTGGCACATGCGGCAATGACAGGGCGCAGCGCCGCGCGGTTTGACGGAGAGAGCGTAGCGAACCGCGCCGCATTGGCAACCGCCGGTGAGCCTCACAGAATCTGCTTCCTCCGCCATGTCGTCTCCCCGCCCCGTCGTTCGTCCGTAGGCCGCCGCCTATCCTAGAAAGCCGCCGCGGGCAGCGCCATCAAGCTCGCCGACCCCGCCGACAGTTTGGCGAGATGGGCGCCCGCTTCGGGCAGCATACGCTCGTTGAAGAACTTGGCGAGGGTCAGCTTCGCGTCGAGTTCTTCGGTGGAATTGCCCTCGGCCTTTTTGGCCAAAACCGCTTTGACGATCCGCGCCCACATATAGGCGAGCGCCGTCAGGCCGAAGAGATGCATATAGTCATGCGAGGCGGCGCCGGCATTGTCGGGCGCGGCCATGGCGTTTTGCATCAGCCACATGGTCGCCTGCTGCAATTGCCCCATCGCCGTTTTCAGCGGCCCGAGATAGGGGGAGAGGGCGGCATCGTCCTTATTCGCCGAGATAAAGCCCGCAACCTCGCTGAAAAAGGTGGTGATGGCGCGTCCGCCATCCTTCGGCAATTTGCGGCCGACGAGGTCGAGCGCCTGGATGCCATTGGCGCCCTCGTAAATCATGGCGATGCGGGCGTCGCGGACGAATTGCTCCATGCCCCATTCGCCGATGTAGCCGTGGCCGCCGAAGACCTGCTGCGCCTTGACGGCGTTGGCGAAGCCGACATCGGTGAGAACGCCTTTGAGCACCGGCGTCAAAAGGCCGAGCCGGTCATCGGCCGCCTGGCGCGCGGCGGCGTCGGGCGAGCGATGCGCCTCATCGCTCGACAGCGCCGCCCAGAGTACGAAGGCGCGCGCCGCCTCATTGAAGGCGCGGACTTCGAGCAGCATGCGGCGCACGTCGGGATGCACGAGGATCGGGTCGGCGGGTTTGGCCGGCTCCTTGACGCCGCTGATCGAACGGCCCTGAAGACGCTCTTTCGCGTAAGCCGCGGCGTTTTGGTAGGCGACTTCGGACACCGCGAGACCCTGCACCGCGACGCCGAGGCGCGCCTCGTTCATCATCACGAACATCGCGTTGAGACCGCGATTGGCCTCGCCGATGAGCCAGCCCTTGGCGCCGTCGTAATTCATGACGCAGGTCGAATTGCCGTGAATGCCCATCTTATGCTCGAGCGAGCCGCAGGAGACGCCATTGCGGGCGCCGAGCGAGCCGTCCTCGTTAACGAGGACCTTCGGCACGACGAAAAGCGAAATACCCTTGACGCCGGCGGGCGCGCCTTCGATGCGGGCGAGAACGAGATGGATGATGTTTTCGGTGAGATCGTGCTCGCCGGACGAGATGAAAATCTTCTGGCCAGTGATGGCGTAGGAGCCGTCGCCCTGGGGCGCAGCCTTGGCTTTGATGAGGCCGAGGTCAGTGCCGCAATGCGGCTCGGTGAGGTTCATCGTACCGGTCCATTGGCCGGAGATCATTTTTGGCAGATAGGTTTGCTTCTGCGCGTCGTCGCCATGAACGTAGAGGGCAGCGATAGCCCCCGCCGTGAGGCCAGCGTACATGGCGAAGGCCATATTGGCGGCGCTGGCGTATTCGGCGACGCTGGTCGAGAGAAAATGCGGGAGGCCCTGGCCGCCATAGATCGGATCGCCCGAAACCGCGACCCAGCCGCCTTCGGCGAAAGATTTGAAGGCTTCCTTGAAGCCTTTCGGCGTCGTCACGCTGCCATCGTCATGGCGCACGCAGCCCTCGAGATCGCCGATCCGATTGAGCGGCTGCAGCACTTCCTCGGCGAGTTTCGCCGCCTCGCCGAGAACCGCCTCGACGACATCGGGCGAGGCATCAGCAAAGCCGGGCAGATTGTTGTAGCGCTGATAATCGAAGACGTCGTTCAGAAGGAACAGCGTATCGGCGACCGGCGCCTTATAGCTGGGCATGGGCGAGCTCCCGAATAGGGAAA
>JASLHV010000095.1 GCA_030153205.1 Roseiarcus sp.
GCGCGCTTGAAGCGAGGATACAGAAAATCGAAAACGCGCTTTCCGCCGGCGATAAATCGACCGGCGACAGGCCGGCCGTCGATCTCAGTCCGTTCGAAAACCGGCTGGCCAAAGTGGAGGCGACTTTAGCGACGCCGAAAACCGAGACGCGCGTTGCGCCCGAGGAAAATCACGCACGGCGGGATGAAGCGGCGGCCTTGGCCGTCGCCGCTGAGGCGATCTTCGAGCGTCTTGGCGCCGGCGCGCCCTATGTGGCGGAGCAGAGCGCCTTGGAGCGCCTGGGCGCCGATACGGCGAAAGTCGCCGCTTTGAAACCTTTCGCCGAAAGAGGCGCGCCGACCGCCGCCGCCTTGGCGTCCAGCTTCGCCAAAATCGCGCCCGACGCGCTGAAGGCCGCAGGTTCGAAAGAAAGCGGCGGCGTGATGGATCGGCTGATGAGCAATATGAGCAAGGTCGTGAAAATCACGCCGGTCGGCGAGACGGCGGGCGATGATCCCGCGGCGATTGTTTCGCAAATCGTCGCCGCTCTCGATCGCGGACGTATCGACGCCGCTATGGCGCTATGGGCGCGTCTTCCCGAACCTTCGCGTCATGCATCGCAGGATTGGGCGAATTCGGCGCAGGCGCGGCTCGCCGCCGACGCCGCCGCTCAGGATGTTTTAAACGACGCAATGGCCAAGCTCGCATCGAGCGAGAAATAATCGTCACCCGCCGGCATGATTTATGCCGAGCCTATTTGATCATATGCCGGCCTTCCCCGGAACATGAGGCGTAGAGTTCAATGGCGCGTCTGCTGCTTTTTTTAGTCTTTCTTTGCGCCGTAGCTCTCGGCCTTGCCTGGCTCGCCGATCATCCCGGCCAGGTCGACCTGATTTGGGGCGGCTATCGGATCGAAGCCTCGGCGATGGTCGCGCTGGGTTTCGTCGTCGCTTTGGCGTTGGTCATCGCCATCATTTGGGGAATCATCCGTTTTGTCTTCCGCGTACCTTCCCTGGTCACGCTCGCCCGCCGTATGCGGCGTCGCGACAAGGGGATGGAGGCGCTGTCGCGCGGCATGATCGCGGTCGGCGCCGGCGATGTCCGCGCCGCCAAGCGCCACGCGGCGGAAGCTCACCGTCTGCTGCGCGGCGAACCGCTGACGCATCTCCTGCGCGCCCAGGCCGCTCAACTCGCCGGCGATCGCGTCGGCGCCGAAGCGGCGTTCAAAGATATGTTGGAGCGCGCGCCGACCCATACGCTGGGCCTGCGCGGTCTTCATCTCGAGGCGCGGCGGCGCGGCGATCACGCCGCTGCGCTGGAATATGCGGCGCGCGCGCAAAAGCATGCCCCCCTGCCCTGGGCTGGCCAAGCTGTACTCGATCATCGCGCCGCCGAGGGCGATTGGGCCGGCGCGCTGGCGACGGTCGAGAGCAATGCGGCGGCCCAACTGATCGACAAGCCGACCGCCAATCGCTGGCGCGCGGTGCTCAAGACCGCCATCGCGCAAGAGCGCGCCCCACGCGAACCGCAGGCGGCGCTCGCTTTGTCGCTGGAGGCTTTGCGCTTGGCGCCGGATCTCATCCCCGCCGCCGTCCTCGCGGGGCGGCTGACGGCAGCGGGCGGGGATTATCGCCGCGCCTCGAAAATCATCGAGACGGCCTATGCCAAAACCCCGCATCCCGATCTCGCCAATGCCTATCTGCGGATGCGGCCCGGCGATGCGGCGAGCGACCGCCTGTCCCGCGCCCGCGCTCTTGCCCGTGTCTCCTCCTATGATCCCGAGAGCCGCCTCACTATCGCCCGCGCCGCGCTCGAGGCGCGCGATTTCGCAGCCTCGCGCGAAGCCATTGCGCCTCTCCTCGGCGCCGATGCGCCGGAGGGACGGCCGAGCGTTCGCGCCTGTCTGCTGATGGCTGATCTCGAGGAGACGGAGGGCGCCGCGCCCGGCGCGGTTCGCGAATGGTTGGCGCGCGCCTCGCGCGCGCCGCGCGACAAAGCCTGGGTCGCGGAAGGTATGATCAGCGACGTCTGGGCGCCGGCTTCGCCGAGCGGCAAGCTCGACGCTTTCGTTTGGCGCGTGCCGGACGAACGTTTGAGCGCGCCGATCGAACCGCCGATCGCGCCGCCCGCGCCGGCGACGCCAGAGGTTCTCACGCAGGTTATCGAGCCACGTTCGGAAACGCCGCGGCTTCCCGCCAGGCCCGTGCAGAGCGAACCGCCGTCGACCATTGCAGCGGCGATCGACGCCGTCGCGCCGCATGCCGAGCCCGCGCCTGATCCGCTGCCAACGCCGGCCCCGCCAGACGATCCGGGCGCGCAAACCGCGCCCTCGGCGCGGCGATTCCGATTGTTCTCTTAAAACTCCACTTCGAGTTCTTCGATCTCTTCCGCCTCCGCCTGCGCCGCATCGATCCATTCTTGCATGGCCGGCAAGGCCCAGATCCGATCGGCGTAGGCTCGGCAGACGGGATCGAGCGAAACATCGTAAGTGCGGAACCGAGTCACGACCGGCGCGTACATCGCATCGGCGATCGAAATCTCCCCGAAAAGAAACGGACCGCCATAAGCGCCAAGACATTCGCGCCAGATCGCCGCGACCCTTTCGATATCGGCGACCGCCTTGGACCAGACTTTGAACTTTGGAAAATGCCCTTTGATATTCATCGGCAGGGCCTGGCGCATCGAAATAAAACCGGAATGCATCTCGCCGCAAATGGAGCGGCAGTGGGCGCGCTTTGCCTTATCTTTAGGCAGAAGGCCCGATTGCGGCGCAATCTCGTTGAGAAATTCGCCGATCGCCAGCGTGTCCCAGACCTTGATCCCCTCGTAGGTCAGACACGGCACGAGGATCGAGGGCGACAGCAGCAGAATTTCGGCGCGAGCATCGGCGTCGCCCGGCTCGACGACGACTTCGTCGAATTCTATCCCGGCGAGCTTGGCCATCAGCCAGCCGCGCAACGACCAGGACGAATAATTCTTGCTGCTCAAGGTCAGAGTCGTGCGCGGCATCGGCGCAATGCTCCCGAGAAAGCCGTTGAAAGATATAGCAAATCATGTGCCAATGGCACGGCGATTGCTTTATTGTTAGGGCCCCAACGAGCCGAGCGAATGTTGTACGACTTTTATCAAGCGGCGGCCGACGTCGGCGACGTTTTCCGTTCTCTCGCCGCCAATTCGGAGAGGCTTTTCAAGGCTTGGCCGGCGGGGCTTTCGTTCGGGCGACAAGCCGCGGCGCTTTGCGAGGCGATGACGCTCGCCGGCTTCACGCATGATCGTCCGCCCTACGACATCGACGATGTCGAAATCGGCGGTGAAAAAATTCCCGTACTCTCGGACGTCGCCTTTTCAACTCCCTTTTGCGATCTCCTGCGCTTTCGCAAAGCGATCAGCGTCGACGAACCGAAGGTGCTCTTGGTCGCGCCGATGTCCGGCCATTTCGCCACGCTGCTCCGCGGCACGGCGCGTACACTCCTGCGCGACCATGAGGTTTTTTTGACCGATTGGATCAACCCCCGCGAAATACCTATCGGCGACGGCGCCTTCGGCCTCGACGATTACACCCAGCACCTCATCGACTTCATCAAACATATGGGCCCCGACACTCATATTGTCGCGGTCTGCCAGCCGGCCGTCTCGGCCCTCGCCGCGACGACGGTGATGGCGCAGCATATGAACAATCATCAGCCGAAAAGCCTGACGCTGATGGCGGGGCCGATCGACACGAGGATTTCTCCGACCAAAGTCAATGAGCTCGCCATGCAGCGCCCGCTCAAATGGTTCGAGGAGAATATGATCAGCCTCGTACCGTCGCGCCTGAAAGGCGGCGGCAGGCGCGTCTATCCCGGCTTCGTACAATTGACCGCTTTCATGAGCATGAACGCCGATCGTCACGCCAAGTCCTTTGTCGACATGATCAAACATCGGATCGAGGGGCGCGACGATAAAGCCGAGGCGATCCATGAATTCTACAAGGAATATTTCGCGGTTATGGACTTGAGCGCGGATTTCTATCTCGAGACGATCGCACAAGTCTTTCAGGAAGCCGCGCTGCCGCTCGGCAAGATGAAGTTCAAAGGCGAGCGCATCGATCCACGCGCGATCCGCAAAACGTTCCTGCTGACGGTCGAAGGCGAAAAGGACGATATTTGCGCCGTCGGCCAGACGCTGGCCGCGCAAGACCTCTGCGGCGGCCTGCGTCCCTACATGAAGACGCACCACATGCAGGCCGGCGTCGGCCACTACGGCGTTTTCAACGGCAAGCGCTGGGAAAACCAGATCTATCCCGTGGTGCGCAATCATATTCACGCCAGCCGCTAGTTCGCCTAGGCGCTCGGTACAATCTCCGCGCGTCATGGCCGGGCCTGCCGCGCGGCAGGACCCCATCGGCGCGCGAAGGAGTCAATTCTCGCGAAGCGACCGGCGAAGCCGGCGCGGGATTGACGCCGAGCACGCCGATGGCAACACGACGGAAGGTACGGAGCGCGTTGCGCCGCCCCTGCAAAATTCCAAAGAAATTCCAAATTTCTGATTTGGCGGACTCAATGAAATCAATGCTTTGAAATTATGCCTCCAAATATTTCTTTGGTCGTTTCTTTAGTTTTCAATGAGTTGCGATAAAAAAAATTGGAAATTCCGTTTCTCCGTTTCTTTTGGGCTGTCGTACCTAAAATTGAGCCCCGGCGACGCCGAAAGGCGCGAAGAGTTTGGATTGAAAAAGCCAAAATGTCGATGAAAAGTTCCATTTGACCCGGCTTAGGTTCGTCTTCTTAGCTGATTTCATTGCAATTTTTTTGCTGAGAAGCTCAAACCCACGAATGAGGCTGTCCGAGGCGCGCGGCGATGCGACCGTGGCCGAGGACAGTGACCTTGGATGTGGGATGAGCGGCGTCGCAGAACCGACGCCAAGGGGGGCGAAATAAGCGCAGCGCGCACCTCCTATTCTCATATGTAGCGCGCGAAGGGCTTGCTTCAAGACCCGCATTATCCCGTAGAACCCGCGGCCCAGGAGCTACGGAGTCGCGGGATGGATGCGTTGCGGTCACAGTGCGGGGCGGCCAGGCACGCGGTGGTTATCGCCGGCGGCGGCCCGACAGGGCTGATGTTGGCGGCTGAATTGGCTTTGGCCGGCGTCGATGTCGCCATCGTCGAGCGGCGCGCCAGCCAGGACCTCGCCGGATCGCGCGCCGGCGGTCTGCACGCGCGCACGATCGAAATCCTCGATCAGCGCGGCGTCGCCGATCGATTCCTTGCTCAGGGACAGGTCGCCCAAGTCGCGCGATTCGCTGATGTTTCTTTGGACATCAGCGACTTTCCTACCCGTCACAATTATGGTCTGGCGCTCTGGCAGAAGCATATCGAGCGCATTCTCGCCGATTGGGTTGCTGAATGCGGCGTGCCGACCTATCGCGGGCGAGA
>JASLHV010000109.1 GCA_030153205.1 Roseiarcus sp.
CCGCCGATTTCGCCGCAGAGCGTGACTGGCTTGCCCACGCGATTTCCAGCCTCCGCGATCGCCGACAAGGCGCGCAAGAAGGCGGTCGACAAAGTATCGAAGCGCGAGGCGACGCGTCGATTGTCGCGATCAGCGGCATAGAGATATTGCATTAGGTCGTTCGAGCCGACCGAAAGGAAATCGGCGCGGGCAGCGATGTCGTCGAGCTGCCAGAGCAGCGAAGGGACTTCGACCATGACGCCAAGCTTGATATCACGCGGCGGGCGGCGTCCGCAGCGATCGCTGAAGGCGAGTTCGCGATCGAGAAGCGCGCGCGCGGCGACGAATTCATCGACGCTCGAGACCATCGGCAACATGACTCGCAGATCGCGATCGGCGGCGGCGCGCAGCATGGCGCGAAGCTGCGTACGCAGCAGCGCCGGCTTGTCGAGCCCGATGCGGATCGCGCGCCAGCCCAGAGCGGGATTTTCTTCCTCCGGCCCTTTCATATAGGGCAGTACCTTATCGCCGCCGATGTCGAGGGTGCGGAAAGTCACCGGCCTGTCGCCGGCGGCCGCAAGTACCGTCTCGTAAAGCTTCTGCTGGTCGCTAAGATTAGGGAAGCGCGAGGCTAGCATGAATTGCAATTCGGTCCTGAAAAGACCGATCGAATGGGCGCCCGTCTCGATCAGATGCGGCAGGTCGATGACGAGGCCGGCGTTCATATGCAGTTCGATGGCGACGCCGTCGCGAGTCACGGAAGGCGTCTCACGCAATTGGCGATACTGCTCCTGCCGTCTCGCGCGGAGCTTCGCCTTCTCGCTATAGGCAATTTCGATATCGGCCTGCGGCCGCAATTGTACTTCGCCGGTCGCGCCGTCGACGATGATCGCGTCGCCCTGCTCGGCGATTTCGGATATATTCGCGACTTCGCTGACGGCGGGAATCGACAAGGCGCGCGCGACGATCGCCACGTGGCTCGCCGCGCCCGCCTCTTCGAGGACTAGGCCGCGCAGCCTGTGGCGATCGTAATCGAGCAAAGCCGCCGGTCCCATCGAGCGGGCGACGAGGATCGCGTTTTCCGGCAATTCGCTCGGATCGAGGATGAGGCTTTGCCCAGCCAGTTGATGGAGCAGGCGATTGGCGAGATCGCTGAGATCATGCAGCCGATCGCGTAAATAGGGATCGGTCTGGCGCTGCAATTTGGCGCGCGCGTCATTCATGACCCGCTCGACGGCGGCTTCGGCCGTGAGCCCGCTCATCACCGCCTCGTTGAGGCGACGCAACCAGCCGCGATCGTGGGCGATCATGCGAATGGCTTCCAGCACGTCGCGATGCTCGCCTTCGCCTGATTCTTCGGTACGGCCGATCAGGGCGTCGACCGAGGCGCGCATCGCCTCGATGGCGCGGTCGAGACGCTCGACCTCGGCCGGCACGTCGTCCGCGACCAGTTTGGTGACGACGATCCTTGGCTGATGCAGCACCACATGGCCGAGCCCGAGGCCTTCCGCGATCGGCGCGCCCTTGAGCGCGACCGGCCGGCGCAGCGCGATATCGACGCCCGGCCGTACGATCGATTGCAGCTCGCCCGACGCGACGAGTTCGGCAAGGAGCATCGCCGTCGTCTGCAGCGCTTCGATCTCTTCTTCGGAATAGGTGCGGCGCGCTCTGTTTTGCACCACCAGGACGCCGAGCGTCGCGCCGCCGCGCAACACCGGCACGCCGAGGAAGGATTGATAAATTTCTTCGCCCGTCTCAGGCTTGTAGGAAAAGGCCGGGTGGGTTTGGGCATCCGAGAGCGCGAGAGGCTCGGCTGTCGAGGCGATGAGGCCGACGAGACCTTCCTCGGGGCGCATCGTGGTCACATGCACCGCTTCGCGCTTCAATCCTTCGGTGGCGAACAGTTCCAATGGGCCATCGGCCCGCGCGACATAAAGCGAGCAGACTTCCGCCACCATATTGGAGGCGATAAGGACAACGATCCTATCGAGCCGCGCCTGAGCCGTAACCGGCTCCGCCATCACCTCGCGAAGCCGCCGCAGCAGAAGACGCGGTCCGCCCGGGGCGCGCATGATTCTTCCTCTTTATGTTCCGCTCGCTCGCCATAGGGCCTCGCGCGCCAGGGAACCGACCAAGAAACTCTTCTTCTTTCGCCGTCGCGCCGGGCGTTAAACCGCCGACGCGCAGGAGGGCGCCTCGATTTGCCTCTCGACTCAAGACGCTCCGCACTTATGCAAAAGGCAAGCCCAACGGCGGACGGTCGACTTTATCTCCTCCGCCTCGGCGCTAGATTTGCCCCAACCCCGCCCGAGAGATCGCCTTAAGGGTCGGCTCAACGCGTATAGCCAATGAGCCGTGCGCCCGGCAAGCCGTGCGGCGGATTCGCACAGTCCAGGTCTGGTCAAATTTGCGGAGAAGGCCGATCCGGAGCGAGTCAGCCTTTGATGAACGCCTTGTCGAGGATGTAACCATTGTCCAATTCAAAGCCGCCGTGCGGGGAATGACCGCCCACATTGTCGCGATGGCCATCGATCCAGTCCCGGAAAAAGGGGATGATCGCGCCGCCATCGTCGCGCAGCACGGACTGCATTTCCCAGATATAGGTCTTTCGCTTGGCTTCCTCGGTCTCGCCCTTGGCGTCCGCGAGCAGTCTTTCGAATCTATCGTTCTTCCAATGGGTCTCGTTCAGCGCGGCGCCTGCGGCATAGGCGTTTGCGAGAATCTGGGTCGCGGCCGGGCCGCTGCGCCAATAGCTTTCGACAAAAGGCTCCTTGAGCCAGACGCTCTCCCAAAATCCTTCCACCGGCGATTTCCTCACGTCGGCTTTGACGCCGGCCTTGCCCGCATTGGCGGCCCACAGCGCCGCAAGCCCGGTCGCGCCGTCAAAGGCCGCTTCGGAGGATTGGAGCACGATCGGCGGGTCGACCAGGCCCGAGCGCTTGAGATAAAAAGCGGCCCGATCCGGATCATATTTGCGCTGCGTCAAGTCCTTGTTGAAATAGGGATCGTTGGGCGGGATCGGATGATCGTTGCCCAGCGCCCCATAGCCGTTCACGAGATACTTCAGAAGCTGCGTACGGTCCGTCGCATATTTCAGCGCCAGGCGAACGTCGGGATTGTCATAGGGCGGCTTATCGCACTGCATCGCCATCACCGGATGCCAGTTGCTCACGGCGAGCACGATCTCCATGCGCGGCGTTTTTTGCAGCAGCGGGACGGTCCGAGGGTCGATCCGATTGATGACGTCGACTTGTCCGGCGACGAGCGCGTTGACGCGTTCGGAATTTTCGCCGAGCACGGTTATTTCCGCTGCATCGAGATTGCCGCGTCCTTCGCCGGCGCGCCAATAATCGGGCGATTTTTTCAAGGCGATCCGTACGCCCGGCTCGAATTTGTCGAGCGTGAAGCCGCCCGTGCCGATCGGCTTCCCCCAATCCTTGAAACCATCCGGCGTGATCAAGAGACGGCCGTCGGTCAGCACATAGGGAAAATCGGCGTCCGGGGCTTGGAGGCTGATTTGAAATTGATATTTGTCGAGCTTCTTGATCTCGACGATCGGTTTCAGATCGCGTGCGGCGAGAGACTTTTCGCCGCGATGCCGATTGAGCGAGTAAATCGCATCGTCGGCGGCGAATTCCTGGCCATTCGAGAATTTGACGCCCTTGCGCAAGCTCACAATCCAACTGCGCGCGCCGTCCTTGCTTTCCCAACTCGTCGCCAGTTCAGGCTTGAGACCGCCGTCTGCCGCCAGTTCGATGAGGCCGTTGAAGAGGCCGCGGCCGGCGACGATCATAACTGTGTCGGCGTAAGCGACAGGATCAAGGCTGTCGGACGGCCCGGCGCCGGCGAGACCAAGGCGCAAGAGGCCGCCTTTCTTGACCGGGTCGGTCGTGTGCATTTCGGCCGCGCGAGCCGCGCCGGCGAGCGTGGCGGTCGATCCTGCGAGCGCTGTCGCGACGCCCAAAAATTCGCGTCGCGAGATGCTGTTTTCACCCTCGTCCATCATGCCCTTTCCAAAACATCCCGGAGAGAACGATCAACCGTCGACGTTTACCGAGTCAATCACGACAGGCGATGACGGCGATTTGGCGCCATGGCGGCATCGGTCGCGAAACCCCCGGTATTCTTAGCGGAAGCCGCGTTGACTCGCCCGATGGCGCCCATTAGGGGTTGCCGCCAGTCCGGCTCCGGCGGTCTAAGCCGCCAGGACAGCCGCTTCAAACGAGGTTTCGAGCGGCGTGCGGAAGAGGTTCCCGGCATTTTCTCGGCGCACCCGAGCAGCTTTTTGCTGCTGGAGCGCGTCGAAAGGGGAGAGCGCGAAGCGATGAAGATTCTTGTGCCCGTCAAACGGGTCGTCGATTACAACGTCAAGATAAGAGTAAAATCGGACGGAACCGGCGTCGAACTCGCCAACGTTAAAATGTCCATGAACCCCTTCGATGAAATTGCCGTCGAAGAGGCGCTTCGCCAGAAAGAGGCGGGCAAGGCGACGGAAGTGATCGCCGTCTCGATCGGCCTGGCCCAATCCGCCGAAACGATTCGCACCGCGCTGGCGATGGGCGCCGACCGCGGCATCCTTATCAAGACGGATTCTATCGTCGAGCCCTTGGCGGTGGCCAAGCTTCTCAAAGCGGTCATTGGCGTCGAGCAGCCGGGCCTCGTCATTCTCGGCAAACAGGCGATCGACGACGATTGCAATCAGACCGGCCAGATGCTCGCCGCCTTGACGGGCTGGGGGCAGGGCTCCTTTGCCTCGAAAGTCGTCATCGGCGATGGGACGGTCGATGTCACGCGCGAAGTCGATGGCGGCTTGCAAACCGTCTCGCTCAAATTGCCGGCGATCGTGACCACGGACCTGCGTCTGAACGAACCGCGTTATGCGTCCCTGCCCAACATCATGAAGGCGAAGAAGAAGCCGATCGACGAAAAGACGCCGGCTGATTTCGGCGTCGATGTGACGCCACGTCTCAAAGTGCTGAAGACGGTCGAGCCGGGCGGACGCAAGGCTGGCTTGAAAGTGAAGACCGTCGCGGAACTCGTCGCCAAACTCAAAGACGAAGCAGGAGTGATCTGACATGGCGACCCTGCTTGTGGCGGAAGTCGCCAATGGCCATCTCGCCGACATTACCGCAAAGGCGTTGACCGCCGCAGCGCAACTCGGCGAGCCCGTCGACATTCTCATCGCTTCGCGCAACGCCGGCGCCGCGACGGAAGCGGCTTCGAAACTCGCCGGCGTCGCGCGCGTGAGAGTTGCCGACGACGCGCTTTATGAGCATGGCCTCGCCGAACCACTGGCCGCGTTGATCCTGTCGCTTGCGGGGGATTATTCGGCGATCGTCGCCGGATCGAGCGCCTATACGAAGAACATCATGCCACGCGTCGCCGCTCTGCTCGACGTCATGCAAATCTCCGACATCATCAAGGTCGTCTCGCCCGATACGTTCGAGCGCCCAACCTATGCCGGCAACGCCATCCAGACGGTGCAGACGAGCGAGCCCAAGAAGATCATCACCGTGCGCACGGCCTCGTTCCAGGCGACCGGCTCCGGCGGTTCGGCGCCGATCGAGCCCGTTGCGGCCGCCGCCGATCCTGGCCTGTCGTCCTTCAAAGGCGAGGAACTCGCCAAGTCGGACCGTCCCGAACTGACCTCGGCGAAAATCATTATCTCCGGCGGCCGGGCGATGCAGAATTCGGAGAATTTCAAGAAATATATCGAGCCTGTCGCCGACAAGCTCGGCGCCGCCATGGGCGCTTCGCGCGCCGCGGTCGACGCCGGCTACGCGCCGAACGACTGGCAGGTGGGACAGACCGGCAAGGTCGTCGCGCCGGACCTTTACATCGCCGTCGGCATTTCGGGCGCGATCCAGCACCTTGCCGGCATGAAAGATTCGAAAGTCATTGTCGCGATCAACAAGGACGAGGAGGCGCCGATTTTTCAGGTCGCCGACTATGGCTTGGTCGCCGATCTCTTCACAGCCTTGCCGGAACTCGCGCAAGAGTTGAGCAAGGCCGGAAAATAGTTTCATTGCGTGTCGTTTGGACGCGCCGTCATTCACTGCTTATGATCCGCGCGGTTAAGGCGCGGCGAGACCGCCGGATTAAGATATGACGATGGCGATCAATAAGGTTGGCGTAGTCGGGGCCGGCCAAATGGGTAACGGCATCGCGCAAGTCTGCGCGATCGCCGGCTTCGACGTCGTTATCAACGACATCAGCGAAGATCGCCTTAAAGCTGGGCTCGCGACGATCAATGGTCATCTCGCCCGCGAAATCAGTCGCGGCCAGATCGATGAGGTGAAGCGCCGTGAGGCGCTTTCGCGTATCGAGACGGCGACGGATCTTGGCAAGCTCGGCGATTGCGATTTGGTCATCGAAGCTGCGTCCGAGAATGAGGAAGTCAAACGCAAGATTTTCACCAGTCTGCGTCCCTATCTGAAAAACGACGCTTTCGTTTCGTCGAACACGTCATCGATTTCGATCACGCGCCTTGCTTCCGTCACCGCCCATCCCGAACGTTTCATCGGCATTCATTTCATGAATCCGGTGCCGCGCATGCAACTCGTCGAGTTGATCCGCGGCATTGCGACCCAGGACGAGACTTTCGAAGCTGCCAAGGCCTTCGTCACCCGTCTCGGCAAAACAGCGACGCTGTCGGAGGATTTCCCGGCCTTCATCGTCAACCGCATCCTTCTGCCGATGATCAATGAGGCGATCTACACGCTCTATGAAGGCGTCGGCACGGTCGAAGCGATCGATACGGCGATGCGGCTCGGCGCCAACCACCCGATGGGCCCGCTACAACTCGCCGACTTCATCGGCCTCGATACATGCCTTGCGGTGATGCAGGTGCTGCACGAGGGACTGGCGGATTCTAAATACCGCCCCTGTCCGTTGCTGGTGAAATATGTCGAAGCCGGCTGGCTTGGCCGCAAGACGCAGCGCGGCTTCTACGACTATCGCGGCGAGCACCCGATGCCGACGCGGTGAGCGCGAGGGCGTCCCTCAATCGACGTCCGGCTTTCGATTTCTGAAACTCTTGACCAGGCTTCGTCGTCCTTTCGACTCGAGACGTTTCTCCTTCGACGCCAGCGTCGGCCTGGTCGCCCGGCGGATCGTTGGCCGCTCCTGCGCCTCGATCAACAAAGCCACGAGCCGCTCGCGTGCGTCGGCGCGGTTGCGCTCCTGGCTGCGAAAGCGCTGGGCGAAAATGACGATGATTCCGTCCTGGGTCAGGCGCGAGCCGGCGAGCCGTTGCAGGCGCGCCGAGACGTCATCGGGAAGGCTTTTGGATCGTCGCGCGTCGAAGCGTAATTCGACAGCGCTGGCGACCTTGTTGACGTTCTGACCGCCGGGACCTGAGGCGCGAACGAAATTCTCGATGATTTCGCTCTCGTCAATGGTGAGCCGCCCCGCGCGCATGGCTGTTCGCATAGCCGCCGGCGACCCCTGGCGCAAGGCGGGCGAAGGCGGCACGATGGCCGCCCGACCTCACGAGGCCCCATGATTCTCAAATCCGCCATTGACGTCGCCCGCCTTATTGGGCCCGAGGCCAAACGCACGCCTGACATGGAGTCGCTCTGGGCTTGGATACAGAAGGAGGACGCTAAATTCCCCAATCCGGAAACGCTGTCGATCGAGGAGCAGCGCCGTCTGGTCGTTAAGATCAACGAACGTTGGAATGTCGATCAGCCGGAACTCGCCGAGACTCGGCGGGTCGAAATCCCCGGTCCGGCGGGGCCGATTCCCTGTGAGTGGATGGCTCCAAAAGGGGCGCGGGCCGGCGCTATCCTCTATATCCATGGCGGCGGCTGGGCGATGTGCGACCTCGATACCCATCGACGACTAGCCAGATTGCTTGCGGTTCGATCGGGCTTTTCCGTACTCAGCGTCGATTACCGCCTCGCTCCCGAACATCCCTATCCCGCGGGTCTCGAAGACTGCATCGCCGCCTGGCGATGGCTGGCCGCAAATCAAAAAGGTCCCCTGCTTTCCGCGGGCGACAGCGCGGGCGCCAATCTGGCCTTGGCCCTGGCGCTTCACGAAATTCAAGCGAATCGGCCGGCTCCCGATGGATTGCTGTGCTTCTATGGCGGCTATGCGACCGATTTCGAAAGCCCAAGCTACTTGCGCTTCGCCGAAGGCTACGGACTGACCAAGGCGCGGATGCAGCAATATTGGGATTGGTACGCGCCAGCGGAAGCGCGCGCCGATCCGCTCGCCGTTCCAGCCGAGGCGAGCGAAGCGATGCTCGCCAAGTTGCCGCCCCTGTTTCTCAACGCCGCCAGCCTCGATGTGCTGCTCAGCGATACATTGACCCTCGCGAAGCGTCTCGATGCGGCGGAGGCCGATTATGAACTCGTGATTCATGAGGGCGTGCATCACGGATTCATGATGTTTACGCCTCGGCTCGACGAGGCCAATCAGGCGGTTGAGAAGGCGGCGGCCTTCGCGCGGCGATTTGCCTGAACGCGTCGAGCCTCCGCTACCGGATCATCGTTCAGCCAACGCTTCCGGCGGCTGAGGTACGGGGATGTCGAGCGGCGCGCCCGTCTCCAGCAATGACTTGAGGCTGGAGAGAATCATCGGCCAGCCCTTGCGGCCGCCCTCGAGAAGCTCCTCCGGGATCGGCGTCGGATGGGCTTCCGTCATGGTGAGGCGAACCAGCTTGTCGCCGAGCGGCTCGATCTCATAGATGACAAAACATTCCGGGAATTTGGTGTCGCTCCAGTCGATATTCCAGGAAACCTTCAGTTTGCGCGGCGGGTCGCTTTCGTGAACTTCGCCGCGCACGTCGACCCGTCCATCCGGCATGCGCAGGAGCCAGGGCGATCCTTTCTGCCAATCGCTTTCGACGCTGCGTCCGAAGAAATAACGCGTTGTGAATTCGCTCGATGTCAACGCCGCCCAAACTCGTTCGGGCGAGGTCGCGATATAGATGACGTAAACCGTACTCTCCGTCGTCATCGCCATAGCTACTTATCCTTCGGCCATTCGCGGGTCATCTCCAGGGATTCGCCCGTCTCCAGCAAGCTCTTGAGGCTCGCCAGAATAGCCGGCCAGCCGCCGGATACGGCTTTGATGAATTTCGAACCCGCTTTGTCGATCTCATGCGTGACGGTGAGCTTGATCGCGCCCTGCACAGGCTCCAATTCATAGGTGCAGAGCGAATAGCCTTCCTCGTGCAATTCAGGAACGAACTCATTGCGCCACGTCACGGCGAGTTTGCGCGGTCGATCGAAGACGACGACTTTCCCGCTGTCCGCGATCCGCCCGTCCGGGATCATCATTTTCCAGGAGGCGCCGATGTTCCAAGTCGTGTCGGGCCAAGTCCCGCACCAATAGGCGCGTGTGAATTCAGGCTTGACCAAAGCGTCCCACAATTTCTCCGCCGTGGTGCGAATGTACGTGACGTAAACGAAACGCTCCTTACTCATCGCTTCTTTCCTCTAGGCTTCTTTTCAAATCGCGCAGCGCGTCGAGACGCGAGCGCTCGTATTTGCCGATCCATCTTGCGGCGATGTCGTGAATGGGGACGGGATTGAGATAGTGAAGCTTCTCGCGTCCCTTTTTCACCGTCGCGACAAGGTTGGCCTCCTCGAGCACGACGAGATGCTTGGTGACCGCCTGCCGCGTCATGTCGTGACCTCGGCAGAGTCCGCCCAAAGTCTGGCCGTTTCGCGCGTGGAGCGCGTCCAGCAGCCGCCGCCTGGCCGGGTCGGCGAGCGCCTTGAAGACGGCGTCCATGCTCATGGCGACAATATGCAACCCTTTGGTTGCCTATTCAAGCAAAAAAATTCGGCGGCCTACGGAACGCGGCCGCCGTTGTGCGTCATCCCGCTTTCGCGGGAATGACAGTAAAGTTCAGCGCCACTCGCGCACGTCGACGAACCGACCCGCGATCGCCGCCGCCGCCGCCATGATCGGCGACACCAGATGCGTACGTCCTTTGTACCCTTGCCGTCCTTCGAAATTGCGGTTCGAGGTCGAGGCGCAGCGTTCGCCCGGCGAAAGCTTGTCGGGATTCATCGCAAGGCACATCGAGCAGCCGGGCTCGCGCCATTCGAAGCCGGCCGCCTTGAAGATTTTGTCGAGCCCTTCCGCCTCGGCCTGCTCTTTCACCAGGCCGGAGCCGGGCACGACCATCGCATTGACGCTCTCGGCGACCTTGTGGCCTTCGACGATCTTGGCGGCGGCGCGCAAGTCTTCGATCCGACCGTTGGTGCAGGAGCCGAGGAAGACGCGGTCGAGCCGGATATCGGTGATCTTCTCGCCGCCGCTAAGGCCCATATAGTCGAGCGCGCGCTTGATCGAAGCGCGCTTCTGTTCGGAGGCGCCGTCCTCGACGCGCGGCACGATTCCGCTGATCGAGACGACGTCCTGCGGGCTCGTTCCCCAAGAGACGATCGGCGGCAGCGATGCGGCGTCGAGCCGCACTTCGCGATCGAAATGGGCGCCCTCGTCGGAACGCAACGTCCCCCAATAAGCGACCGCCTGATCCCAAAGCGCGCCCTTCGGCGATTTCGGGCGATCCCTCAAGAAAGCGAACGTCTTCTCGTCCGGCGCGACCATGCCGGCGCGGGCGCCGCCCTCGATCGACATATTGCAGACCGTCATCCGCCCTTCCATCGAGAGCGCGCGAATCGCCTCGCCGGCATATTCGATGACATGGCCCGTGCCGCCCGCCGTGCCTATCTCGCCGATGATCGCAAGGATGATGTCTTTCGCGGTGACGCCGTCCTTCAGCGCGCCGTCGACGGTGACGCGCATGTTCTTGGCCTTGGTCTGGATCAACGTCTGCGTGGCGAGCACATGCTCGACTTCGGACGTGCCGATGCCATGGGCGAGGGCGCCGAAAGCCCCATGCGTGGACGTATGGCTGTCGCCGCAGACGATCGTCGCCCCCGGCAGGGTGAAACCCTGCTCCGGGCCGATGATATGCACGATGCCCTGCCGGGGATCGTGCTCATTGTAATATTCGATGCCGAATTCACGGGCGTTCTCCGCCATTTGCTCGACTTGCAAGCGGCTTTCCGGATCGGCGATGCCCTGCGAGCGGTCGGTCGTCTGGATGTTATGATCGACGACGGCCAAGGTCTTTTCCGGCGCGCGCACCTTGCGGCCGGCCATGCGCAGGCCCTCGAAAGCCTGCGGGCTGGTCACCTCATGGACGAGATGCCGGTCGATATAAATCAGGCTTGGACCGTCAGGACTGGTCTCGACGACGTGGTCGTCCCAGATTTTATCGTAAAGCGTGCGGGCCTTGGCCATCGAAAGCTCCCGCGCCCAATATCGGCGCATAAAACAGGAGAAATAGGGATGAGCGGGCTATTTAGTCGCTCGCCGGCCGCTAGGAAAGCGAAAAAGGCGGCTAACCCTG